>DYRX01000554.1 GCA_020718525.1 Victivallis vadensis | reverse complement strand
CCAACGCTTCAGGGGCAGATATGGCGCGCCAACATCGCCCGCACCGGGGAGTTCAAGGATCCCGGACCCCAGAAAGAGCCTAAACTCAAATGGAAATTTGCAACAGGAGGGGCTGTCAAGTCTTCTCCAGTAATTTGTGATGGAACGGTTTTCATAGGGAGCGACGACGGAAATCTTTATGCGCTTGATCTGGAGACAGGAAAGCAAATATGGCAATATAAGGCGGGCGCGGCAATCCTTTCATCGCCAGCGATATACGGAGGAACGGTCTTCTTCACCAATCCAAAAGGGCTTCACGCACTTGATGCTAAAACTGGGAAGAAAATCTGGATGCGGCAGGCCGGCCTTTGGGACGATTCTCCGCTGGTGCTGCCTGGTCCGATCAGGCACAAAGACGGCAAGACTCTTGATGGAATAGTGTTCTATTCGGAGCCTTGGAAAAATCTTGTCGGACTTGACATACGTGACGGCATGGAGGTCTGGCGCTGTCGGGATGCACATGGTCCAGGTTCGAGGGGATGTTCTGCTCTCATCCATCGCGGAATGATAGTTTATTTCAGGGGGAGTCAGGCCACTGTTCTTGTTGATCTTCTGACCGAACGCAAGAACTATGAGATAGACGGAGGAATAGACAACGGTGTCTTTACTCCAACCGCACGCGATGGAATCTGCTACTCCTACATAGATGGGATTGTTGCATTCGACATGATGGAAAATGCGGCGGTGAATGCAAAAACTGGAAGCGACTACAAGATGAAATGGCGCTTCAATCCAGGCAAGCAGAACGGCTGGGACGGTCAGCATCCGGGAATCTCCTCGATCTCGGTTGACGAGAAGAATGTATATTTTGGCCACACCGATTGTCAGATCTATGCGCTTGACCGCGAAACAGGAGAAGTCCGCTGGAAAAGCAAGACGGGCGGAGTGAATCGCTCTTCTCCGGCGCTTGGCTCCGCTGAACTCCTCTTTGTCGGAAGCTATGATGGATGCATGTATGGAATATCCAAAAACGACGGAAAAATCGCTTGGAAATTCCCTGTTGGCGGTCCCATCCATTCCTCGCCCGCTGTCGAGGCGTCAAAAACCGTTTTCGGTTCAGATGACGGAAATATCTACGCTATAGAATGAACGGGAACAGGAGATCTTTCACGTCCACAGCGGAGCGGTTGACGTCAGCGTCCACGAATCATGTTGACGAGAACAGCTAAGGGGCTGTTGAAAATAACTTTGACATTTGCAACAGCCCCTTAGCGTCACATTTTGCTTCTGTCCAATGTCGGCTCGACAGCCTCTCCTTCAAAAAT
>DYRX01000553.1 GCA_020718525.1 Victivallis vadensis | reverse complement strand
TATTTTTCTGTACAGTTCGGAATTTTCATTGCATGTCCGGATATATTTTTTTGAGATGACAAGTCCTTTCCTTGTTGGTTCCGCGGAGCATTTCGGGAGTGTAAACCGTCTGGTAATGCCGTCGAATTTGATATCTACGGTCAACGATTTAGTGTTTTCGTGCAGGAAGGTGAAATTTGCGAATATCGCAAAATTTCTATCCTCATAAACGTCCTCCAGGTGGGTCAGGTATTTTTGACTGTCCATTTCTATAATTGTATCTTTTTCCATTTCCATGGCGATTATTAGCGCCACGATTAGGCATATTGTCAGGAAAAAGAGAAAAGCGAGGATTGTTGCAGTCATGACATCATCCTTGAAAGGTGCTCCACCGGGGGGCAGAGCTTCCCCGGTGGAGCGGCTGAGACGATTACCATTTTTCGCAGTGCTGTTTGAACGGGCAATCCGAGCAGAAGAAACTTGAAGAGTTCGGGATAAAGACTTTGCTTTTGATGCCGTGGTCAACGGCACGTACGATATTTGCGAATTTCGCAAAATCCTGTTCAGTCCTTTCGGTATCGAGGATCTGAACTTCGGGTTTTTTCGTCTTGGTGCATATTTCGAAACGGAATTCCGGAATGGTGTTGTATTCCGCATTAAATGCCATGCAATAGGCGGAGGCCTGGAGGTCTTTCTGCGCTTTGTCCTCCGGCCATTTACGGGCGGCGGTCTTGAAGTCCACGATACGAAGTCTCCCGTTATCCGGATTTCTTGTCAGCATATCGAGTTCACCGATTAGCGGGGTATCGACGTTTTCAACCGGAACAATGAAAGCCTTGTTTGTCTCTATGACAATTTCCTTTGGGTCCAGGGAATTGAAGAGGGATTCGACCATTCTCATTCCGGTTTCTTCGAGGGCGGCGGTCTCTCCCTCATCGGCTTTGAGGTCTTCGGTCTGGGCGATTCCTGCGTGAAATGAATCTGCGAATATCGCAACTGCCTCCTCAAGGGATATGTCCTGGCGCTTCAAATGAGCATTTGCGAATTTCGCATTTGCAACGAATGCTCTTGCGGTGTGGTATGCCGTTCCGAAGGGCAGGCAAATCGAGGTGTGGGAGGGTTTCAGTCCCTCGACGTATTTGAAGAAATACTGCAGAGAGCAATTTATGTAGGAATTGATTGCAGAGACGCTGTAATGAGGGACATTTCTAAGATCTGCAAGTGTTGTCATTTGAATCTCCTTTGATTTAGATTTGGGGGAGGCTTCCGCCTCCCCTTTTTTGGGTTCTTGGGTGTGGCGATTACGCCACTTGTTTTTTAAGTTT
>DYRX01000257.1 GCA_020718525.1 Victivallis vadensis | reverse complement strand
ATACAATTTCCTATACGATCCAGATACCGAGCTGGTGCTCGGTGTTCCCGGGTGAGAGCTTTGTGGCTCCGTGGCTTTGTGCGAGGACAAGTTCTTGTCTCTCTTTAACTTTGCGGCTTAGCGGCTTGGCGTGATAAGAGGGTTTAACTGTTTACGGTCAGACAAAAGATCGGGATCGAAGAAAAGACACCTTAAAGGTTGAAAAGCAACCCGGAGCGAAGCTCTTTGGACTGCGGTGATTGTTCACCGATTTCTCTTGGCGGTGATCATCCGCCGCAAAACCACCGGAAAAGAATCTCCGGCAAGGCAAAAGCGGCATTTGTAGTAATGGCACTGTGTGCCCCGCAGTCCAAAGCTCTACGCCGGCAATCGTCCACGTCTTCAATGTCATCTCTGTCCTCGGAGTCCTCTGCGATAAAAAAATGCGAAACTCTTGCCGAGATTGCAAAATGTGAATTGCAAAATTAAAATTGAAGAAATAAAGACAGCCTGAAGGCTGGACACCAACACAGAAAATATTGAATACTGAATTTCAATAACGAATCATAAGAGTCATGAAAAAAGCCGATTGCGAACAATTATCTTTTTAGCAGGAAGCGCAAAAAAGATAAGAGGCAATGCCGGAAATTTAGGGAAAAGAAAAAAGAAATTAGGCTTGCCAAATTCAAATCGGATGGCATTTTAAGCGTTTTAGCGCATTTTATCAGTTTTATCCGATTGGACAGGAGGATCTCATGAAAATCATCGAGCCGCATATTCACATGTATTCGAGAACGACAGACGATTACCAGAGGATGTATGATTCTGGAATACGAGTCTGCGTCGAACCGTCATTTTGGCTTGGTGCCTCAAGACGCCATGCAGGGACATTTTTCGATTATTTTTCTTTGATACTTGATTTTGAAACCATCCGAGCCGAAAGGTTTGGTATTGACCATTATGCGGCTGTTTCGGTCAATCCAAAGGAAGCGGAAAATCTTGACTTGGCGAACGAGGTACTCGAAGGGATGGAAGCATTCCTTACCCATCCGAGATGCATTGCAATCGGAGAAATAGGTTTCAACAATATAAGCGACAACGAGGAAAAAGTCTTCTTGAAACAGCTCGAAATCGCTGGCAGGCTCAAGATGCCTGTCATCGTCCATCTTCCGCATCAGAACAAGGTTGAAGGAATAAAAAGAACAATTTCATGCATCAGAAAAGCGGGAGTTCAGGAAGAGATGATCGTAATAGACCACAACACTGAAGACTCCATGCCGTATGCCCGCGAGACAAAATGCTTTGCAGGTATGACAGTTTACCCCTACTCCAAGCTGTCGCCAGGCAGAGTTTCAGCCATGCTCAAGCAATACGGAACTGAGCGCATGCTTGTGAACGGTTCCGCCGACTGGGGGATTTCCGATCCAATCAGCCTGGTGAAGGTCGCCGATTTCATGAGGCATAGCGGACACCCGGAGAAGGATGTCTCTGCAATTCTACTTGAGAATCCAAACAAGTTCTATTCGCAGTCTCCAAAATGGACTCCTGATTTCGACATTGTTCCACAAGATCCCAGAGAATATCAGAGGTAGTATCGCCACGTTTCTTTGCATTTAATATTCAGCGAGCGACTTCGGAGACCGCATTTTTTTAAAACTAAACTGCCAAAAAGAACACACCCCGTGAACTCCAACGGCAGTTTCAGAGGGAAGCATAGCTCAGCCAGGAGACGTGTCCCCTACCCTGCCCCGCTGTTTTTAATCTATGGTTTTTCATTTTAATAAATTCAGATTGTGAATTTATTTTCCTTGAAAAACTATAGAGATGCCTCTCAAAGGCCGAGTCACCTTACTCGGCAAGAGATTTGATCTCCTCTTCGGAAAGGGCTCGCTTGAAGATTTTAACATCGTCCATCTGAAAAGAGAGATGCTGTTCGTCAGAACCGCTTGCCGGTCCTATTGCTGCAAGATGAAATTCCCCGTACGAGGGAAAACGTTCAACTGTACCGCTCAGGATCTTTTTTCCATCGAAATATGCTGAGAACTCGCCACCCGAGCTCTCAGGAGGAATGACCATTGCAACATGGTGCCACTCTCCATCTGCATCCGCAAAACGCCTTTCGCTGTCCCTGTATGTCTTTTTGCCAGCAGTGAAAGTGAGAAATCCGTAGGAAATGTGGACGCCGAGCGCGAGGTTTTTCTCTTCCTGAGATTCGAACGCGAAAAGGGCTCCTCCGTAGCTGTGCCCCCCCTGCTTTTTAACATATCCGGAAAAGGTAATTCCCGATGAGGTGTCCGAGGGAATATCCTTTGATACCGCTCCTAGCTTTAGCGTTTTGTCCGTGTTGGGACCGAAGTGAAAATCCTGATTTTTATCATTGCTGAATGACTGCCCCTGAGAAAGTGGCTGAAGCGCTCGTTTGTTCGGCGAACTGTCGTTGAAATTGTTGTCCAGCTTGAAATTGACGATCAGGGCTTTCTCATCCAGCGCCACAAGAGCTCCGCCGGCTAGAATTCCGACGAGAACAGACAAAAATATTTTTTTCATTGCATCCTCCTGATTGGAATCGGAAAACAGCGGTCTGCAAATCCATCCCCTTTGCTGTGAAAGCTGACATGCAAAAGCGGTTTTGTCAAGAGCAACTAATTACATTTTTGAAACTCAACGCTTGTTTTTAGATTTTCATTCATGTGCGGCCATTGCTTGCAGTCCCGTGTTTTGTGAGTCGTTTTGTTTGAAGAGGAGTTAAAAACGGAATTTAATAACATTGCATCTCATGAAAAATATTTATGAAAGGTTTTGGGCTGGCAGGCGAAGACTGATAAACACTGACATCTCAATCCATTTTTTTGAGCGAAGATCTTTGCCTCTATGTATGCATAGCTTTTGAATCATAAAGCGGCGCTGACACGCCGGCACTCCAAGGATTCGCTCTGCGAATCAAAAAAAGTGGCATGCGGATTCAGATGTCTGATTCTGCGGGCTATTGTCCTTTTTCGCCGAATTCTCCCGGAACGGGAGGATCCTGCGGCAACACAGATTCAGGTTGAAGAAATCCTAAAGAGGGGAATTCTTCGCACCGTCAAGCAAAGCATGCCCATGATAGTTCAACACTAGGATTGTAATGTCGTCGGACTGATCAGCACCATTGACGAAAGCATTCACATCCTGATGAAGAGTATTGATGCCTTCTGCGGCTTTTTTTCCGGAAATTTTTGAAAGGGATTCTTTGAACCGCTCTTCGTCGTACTGGATCTCATCCGCATTCATCGCTTCCGTGACACCGTCCGTGTAGAGGACGATTGAATCGCCAGGCGAAAGAGTTGCCTTGTCTTCTTCGTATGGCTCCATGTTCATTATTCCCAGCGGCATTCCGTGGATATTCTCCAGTTTTTCAATTCTCCCGTCTTTCCTTATTATGAAAGGCGGATTGTGGCCCGCGTTTGTGTATCTGATTTCTCCGCTTCTGATGTCTATGACGGCGAGAAAGAAAGTGACAAACATCCCAAGCCTGTTCTCAGAGACCAGATCAATGTTCATTTCCGTCGTGATCTTCGAGATATCCATGCAGGCAAATCCCTTTGCCCTCAGCAATGTCCTTGTCACTGCCATCAGCAATGATGCTGGAACACCTTTTCCTGAAACATCGCCGATTGCGAAACAAAGGTGGTTATCGCTCATGAAAAAGAAATCGTAGAGATCGCCGCCTACTGCCTTTGCCGGGGTGAGCGACGCATGAATGTCGAACTCGGGGCGGTCCGGGAAGGCTGGGAAGGTATTTGGAATGATGCTCATCTGTATGTCGTGTGCGATCCTGAGCTCGCTCTCCATCTTCTCCTTCTGCGACGTGGTGGATGCGAGGTCGGCAATATATTTTTTCAAGGACTCCACCATCTGGTTGAAGGATATAGCCAGATCTCCGATCTCGTCTCGCGAGATGACCGGTATCCTGTTCTCGAAATTGCCCTCGCCAAGCAGTTTGGTTCCCTTGACAAGGCTCCGGAGCGGGCGCATGAAAAAATATGAGAATGCGAGCAAGACCGTCCCGACAGCAAGGCCAGTTCCTCCAATGGCGCCAAGCACTCTGGATGAGATCTCTCTATTTGTCCTGTTGAGCCCCTCCGTGTCCCGATAAAGCTCCAGCATGTAGATGATTTTCCCATTCTTGTCTGCCACAGGACGAAGATAGCTGAACCATTCCCCGGAACTGTCCGTGTATGTGCCGCTCTGAGGCTTCTTCTCGTCCAGCGCTTTGGAAAAAATGATTTTTTCATCGGAAATTATGAAGGGTTCGAATATCGGTCCTTTCCAGGAGTTGATGCCGAAGTAATAGCGGCCATCGAGTACCTTGTAGAGCGCCCATTTGGGCATCTGATCCACTCCGCTGTTCTCTGAAATCCTGGAGACAGAGGCATACACTCTGTCATATTCGGGGCTCATGCGGTCTTCCGGCTTCTGTATCTTCTCGAGGTCTTCTATTGAAATACTGCTGAGAATGGCATGCGAGATGTTTGCAGAGCGCCTCAGCGATTCTGCATCGAGGCTCCTCTTCACGATCGCCTTGACCCAGAGTCCAGTGATGTACAGGCTTGCCGCAAGCATCGGGATGAGGAGCATTGCCAGCTTCATGAAGAACGGCACCCTGATATTCAAGAACCCCCTTGAGATGCGGGCATGCTGAAACGATGCCATAAGGACTGCCAAGGATAATGCCAGAATCATCAGAAAAAGGAGGGGACGTGTCTCAGAGTACTCGGAGACCGCCCGTATTTTGTCTCCGATCTGCAAGGCGGCTCTGTTCGCAAGATCGAAAGAATAATGCCGGCCAGGCCCCCCCTGATATATCCTACCCGCCAGAATGTCTGGATAAGGGTATCCCATTTCAAGAGGCGAAATCGAGTTGACAACATTTCCACCGGAATCGAACTGCAGCCAGGATCTGTTGTTTGCAACCGTGAGAAGCGGCGTCTCGTTTCCAGGCAGTCTGATGAAGAATATGCTTGAGGGGGCGAGCAGTTGATTCCTGCCAAAGCCGACATCTCCGAATTCGCGGATTTTCTCTCCGGACTGAGAATATTCAAAGATCTTTGCAGTTTCACCGGAAGGCGCGAAGATCTTGCCGTCAGGCCCCAGCGTCAAATCGCTCCAGTTGGACATGCGCGTATTGATTTCACCCATCTCAATAATTCCAGTCGGAAGAGCCTCACCAGCACTTGCTGAAAGGGGCCTGGTTCCAGCCAGGACTTTCCATAGATTTCTGCGACCCGCGCATTGGTTGATGAAATAGGAATTTCCCATCTCGTCGGCGCAGTATGACACATCAATATCATTGTCCGAATCCTTGTAGAAGAAGCTGAGGATGTCCTGCGCTTCGTCAGAAAAAGACTTGAACTTTCGGAACCTGTAACCGATCAGATCCTGGCTGGAATGCGAGTATATGCCGCTCAAAACGACCATGCCGTCCTTTGCAGGATAAATTTGCAAAACAATATAGTAGTTCTCCTTGTCGTCCTGCTCAATCGCATATCTCTTGCAGAGCCTGAGACTGCGCCCGTCTTCGGTCCATTCGAGCTCCAGCATCTTGTTGCCGTCCTTTTCCGCGACAAAAAGCTTTTCGTCAATGCAGGTAAAGGCGACCGGAATCTCGAATGGTCTCCTGATGAAGGAAAGCTTGAAGGCCAGGAACGCAAGTGCCGACGACACAAGAATCAGCGTGAGCTGAAGAACTCTGCCCATGACATTCATTTGCCACCTCTTATGAACTGAAACTGCGTTTGGAACTAATTTGGCTCATTATTGCATTTTATCCTCTCGTGCGTCCAGCAAAATAACAGGATTTGCGGAACTCCTACGAGCTTGACTTCTTCACTTCTAAATCTATATTTTCCTTGCCGCCTCATCTTGTTTATGCTGTGCAACATGCTTCACAATAACGTGTTGCGGCGATATTTCAATCCGGATGTGCAATTATTTTCTTTTTTCGCCTGCCAGACCTTGTTTATCGTATAGGAAATTGTATTTTTTGTAATTTTAGTAATCGTAGTCGCTATCGCTATCAGCGGAGCGGCAATCTATAAATTTAGTTGAATACGAACCCAGTATGCCAGTATCTCCGAGAATGACCCGGATTCGGAAAAGCGCTTCGCGTACACGATGGACTAAAC
>DYRX01000256.1 GCA_020718525.1 Victivallis vadensis | reverse complement strand
AGCGACTACGATTACGAAAATTATAAAAAATACAATTTCCTATACGATCAAGTTTATAATTTTCAAGGATGAGCTTGCAATATTCAGATTTTAAGCTATCGTATTTGACCCAAAAAATTGAAGGGGGGATCTATTTTTAGCAAATGCTGAAGAAACTTTTCATAGTTGCCGTTGTTCTTGCCTTCATTGCGATGGCATCGTTTCCCATGTGGACGTCGCGTCTGGCGGAGGACGCATTTGCCAATCCGACTCGGAACATATCTCCGGAAGCGGTAAGCAAATCAATCAAGTCGAAGATGGCGATATATCTCTTCGAGGATGCGAAGCAGACGGCGGAAAAGGCGATCATATATTTTCCGGAATCGGACGAAATGCCTTTTTTCATATACAATGCGGCGATATGCTCGGACAAAGCGGGAAACAAGGATGCGGCGGCATACTGGTATGGCCGTTTCCTGGAAAAATATCCCAAGCATCAGTGGTCGGCGCAGGCGCAAAGAGCGTTGGATCTTTTGAAAAATATGAAATAAGCCCCGGGAATGGGAATGTTTGACGAAATCCTGAAAAAAACTGCGGAGCCGCTTGCCCTGAGCTTCGCTGAGGCGAAAGGGGCAATGGACGAGGTGATGCTTGGAAAGGTGTCGCCAGTCAAATTGGCGGCATGGCTGACTGCCCTGCGGGTAAAAGGTGAAACGGCGGATGAAATCGCCGGTTTTGCGGCGTCGCTGAGGGCAAACTCCCTGCATGTGCAGTGCAAGGATCCGAATTGCGTGGACACTTGCGGAACGGGCGGAGACGGACTGGGGACTCTTAATATTTCCACGGCGGCGGCGTTCATTGCGGCAGGCGCAGGTGTGACTGTCGCGAAGCATGGAAACAGGGCCGCTTCCAGCCAGTCAGGCAGTGCTGACGTCCTGGCGGAGCTTGGTGTCAATGTCAATGCGTCAAAGGGGCAGGCGGAGAAGTCGTTGAACTCGGATGGGGTTGCTTTTCTTTTTGCGCAGGTCATGCATCCGGCGATGAGGCATGCGATGCCAGTTAGGAAGGAGCTTGGATTCAGGACGGCTTTCAATCTGATAGGACCTCTCTCAAATCCGGCAAGCTCGAAGAGGGCGGTTATCGGCGTCTTTTCGGCGGATCGTCTTGGACTTATGGCGGAGGCGGCACTGCGCCTTGGCTTCGAGCATGCCTTCATTGTTCATTCGAGGGACGGGATGGACGAGATTTCGGTTTCAGCTCCCACTGATGTCCGCGAAGTCCGCGAGGGAAAAATTTTTGACTATGTTATTTCTCCGGAGCAGTTTGGGATGCCACGGCACATGATTTCTGATCTGAGGGGAGGAAGCGCGAAGGAAAACGCCGCCGCGATGATGAAGCTCTTCACGAACAATGGATCTGCGGCATTCAAGGATGTCGCAGTGCTGAATGCGGCGGCGGCGATAGTAGCGTCTGGAAAAATGAAGGGATGGACATCCGCCATTCTGGCGGCGAAGGAGTCTTTGGAAAATGGTTCCGCACTCGCAAAACTTGAAAACATGATTAGAATGTATGAAGCCTGAATTTGCAGAACTTTCCGTATTGAACCAGATAAGCCACGTTCTCGTTCATCAGAGGAACGTGTCCTCCCTGCTCAAGGAGGTTCTAGACATTATGAAGGAGCAGATGGGATTTCACCGCGCAACACTAACAATGCGCCGCGGAGATCTGCTCATCATCGAGGCGTCCAACGGCCTCAGCGAGGAAGAGAAAAAAAGGGGGCAGTATAAAATCGGCGAGGGAGTGACGGGCCGCGTGGCGGCAAGCGGGAAAGCAAGGATCATCCCGGACATCGCCAGCGAGCCGGAATTTCTCGACAAGACAAAGGCGAGGAAATCGGCGCGTCTGGCATTCATCTGCGTCCCGATCGTTTCTCCTGAAGAGGGTGTAATTGGCACTCTCAGCATTGACCACCCGAAGGCGGACGAGCACGACCTGAAAAAGGTCCGCGATTTTCTCACAATTCTTGCAAATATTCTGGCGGACGCTGTCGGCGCGTTTAGGGCGGAAATCGAGGAAAAAGACCTTCTCCGCGCGGAAAACGAGCGTTTGCGCAGAGAGCTTGGCGACAAATTCAGACCCGGAAACATTGTGGGCAACTGCAGTTCGATGAAGCTTGTCTATACAATGATTGCCCAAGTTTCCGACAGCCCCGCTACAGTTCTCATAAGGGGCGAATCAGGAACAGGGAAGGAGCTGGTAGCCAAGGCGATACACTATGCAAGTAGCAGAAAGAGCTCGTCCTTTGTCGCAGTCAATTGCGCCGCTCTGCCGGAAACTCTAGTCGAATCGGAGCTTTTCGGACACGAGAAAGGCGCATTCACCGGCGCGGTACAGCAAAGGAAGGGGCGTTTTGAAGTCGCTGCTGGAGGAACTCTATTTCTCGACGAGATCGGAGACATCAGCTTGGCAGTGCAGGTGAAACTCCTGAGAGTTCTTCAGGAGCGTGTGTTTGAAAGGGTTGGCGGGCAGGAGCCGATACAGTCCAATGTCAGGATCATCGCCGCGACCAGCCGGAATCTCGAAAAGGAAATGCAGGAGTGCCGTTTCAGGGAGGACCTCTATTACCGCCTCAACATTTTTCCAATCCATCTTCCTGCCCTCAAGGAAAGGAAGTCAGACATCATTCTTCTCGCCGACCATTTTCTGTCGAAGTATAACGGGATGTATTCCAAAAAGATAAAACGGATCTCCACGCCCGCCATCAACATGATGATGATGTACCATTGGCCAGGGAATGTGCGAGAGCTTGAAAACTGCATCGAGAGGGCTGTTTTGGTGAGCGGCGACGACGTGATCAATGCGCATGATCTGCCACCCTCCCTCCAGACAGCCCAGGCGACAGGCACTGAAATAATTCCTCTTGAAGGGGCGAACTTCCACACAATGGTGCGCTCCTACGAGAGGGAGCTGATCGTTGACTCCCTCAAGAACAACAGAGGGAACGTCGCCGCGGCATCGAGGGCGCTTGGACTGACAAAAAGAATTATGCACTACAAGATCACCAATATCGGAATTGATGTTTCAAATTTTAAATGACGACAGGACATGAGCAGAAATATTTTGAAAAAAAATGAAGGCAGTGGAGCGGAGCGGAGCTTGCTTGCAAGAAAGTTTCTCGCCGCCATATCCATTTTTTGTTTTATTTCCTTGAACAGCTTTGCTCAAGGTGAAACCGGGCAAAATCCGCCAAAAACCGAGCAGGAGGAAATGGCCTTGCCCACCCTCTACATTTGGAGCGAGCCAATCTCGCAGAGGGAACTGCGCCTCGAAAATCAGGATTTCCACTATTATGCGGAGGGAATTCAGCTTCTTGCGATTCACTATGATGCGCGCCCAAAATTCTACGACAAGGAGACATTGCATGAGATCGTGGGCGTTCACGAGTCAATCGAGGGCTTCAACAGGGTCATGTTCGAATTCAACGACTTTTTCCTTGTATGGGTAATGCGCCCAATGATGAAGGGATACTCCTTCGTAATTCCAAAGACGGGTCGAAGAATGATCACAGGCGTCGCTAAAAACGTTGAGTTCCCCGTGAGGACATTCAGTTGCTTCCTCCAGGGACGCTTTGGCGATGGGGGAATTGACTTTTCCAGATTCATGATCAATACGACAATGGGCGGAGCTGGAGCTTTCGACGTGGCGGACGATTGGTTTGGGCTCGAGGAAGTTGATGAAGACTTCGGGCAGGCCTTTGCAAGCTGGGGCTGTGGACCGGGCTGTTACATTACATTGCCTGTGCATGGTCCCACCACGCTTAGAGATGGAGTCGGGCTAATTTTCGACTATGGCCTTGATCCGAAGACTTGGATTCCAATTCCCGGCGTCCAGGCATTCTGCAAAATGAACGATGGATCGCTAGGGGTTGACAGGTATTATCGCTTCACAAGCGCCTGCAAGGATCCATATGTGAACATAAGAGACTTCTGGTACATAATGAGACAGATCAAGGTGGAAAAATAATGAAAACTTCCGTCAGAATCATACTTCTGGGCGCAATCTCAGCGCTTTTTCAGCTCATCCTGCCGCTCCGGGCATGCGGAGCCGATTTTGTCCCGATGCCAGACTACCCCGCGCAATCCCCCGCCATTGACACGCTCAGGGTCGGCTTTCTCGAGGAAAAGACCGAAAATTTTTCCGCCTGGCAAAAGGAGTATCCGATATTTCCAGACTTCTATTCCCTGTCTGACGAGGATTCCGTTGAAATTTTCGACGGGCGGCCTGAAATGAAATATCTGCTTTGGATGCAGGATGAACCTGCGCCGCTTGTCTTCATCGTGCCTGGAAACGCGGTCAGCTTCAGCTCTGAGGCTCCAGTCGCACTGGCTCAGGTGTTTTTTGACAGAGGCTATTCGGTTGCGACGATCAGCAGTGCCATGAACTGGGAGTTCATGGAGTCCGCCGCCTCGGCCGCAGTGCCTGCCTATCCGGCGGAGGACGCGAAGGACGTCTACAATGCTCTCGAAAAACTCCTCAAGCAGATTTGCGCCGACAATGAGGGAAAAGTCACTGATAAAATTCTTGTCGGGTATTCGCTTGGCGCGCTACACACCCTCTTCATGGCCGACCTGGAGAATCAGAGTCCAAAGATCGGATTTAAAAGATTCATCGCGATCAATCCTCCAGTCGTGCTGTCCTATTCAATCAACAAAATTGACGAATTTTACGACAAGTGGCGCTACTGGACGCCTGGCAAGCTTCAGGGAAACATGAACAGCGCGGCTGACGCCTACTTCAGGATTCTTCAAAATGACATCGCCCAGAATGGACATCTTGACATCAAGGAGAGCGAAGCCGAATTCATAATTGGCTATTCCTTTAGAATTCTTCTTTCCGAAACCATATTTTCACTCTACAAAAGAGGCGAAGACATGGGGAATATCACCCAGACATGCTCCTGGTTCTCCAGAGAAAAAGTTTACGAGCAGATCAGGGGCTTCTCATTCAACGCCTACGTAAAAGACTTTGTGGCGCCATACTATTCAAAGAAGATGGGACGCAATGTAAGCGTCGAAGAGATGGCTTGCAAATCGAGCCTCAAAGCGGTCGCCCCGACACTGGCATCATCCCAGTCCATACGGATTTTTCACAACGCTGACGATTTTCTGGTCTCGAAAGAGGATATGGAATGGCTTTGCTCTACGGTTCCTGAAAACAGGCTCACCATTTTCGAGCACGGGGGACACCTTGGAAATCTCTATATCCCGATGGTGCAGAAAAGAATTGTGGATGCCGCGGGTGAAAATCCTTCTCCGCTGATTTCGAACGCCACGGCAAAGGAAGCAATTCCTGAAGCGGCGGTCTCACCGCAGAGCTCCGGAAAAGCGCAAGTTGAATCAACCCCGAAGTAAGCCGATGATTTCTTCAGACGAAGTTTCTGCCGCACTGGATTCGTCTGGAAACGAAATATTTCTTTCAGTTCTGCGCGGCGAAAAAGAGCTCTTCTTCGAGAAAGCAACACTAGAGTCCAGAGCTTCCTCAAAATTGCTGGCATGGATATCTGATTCCCTCGATGCCGGAGGAGTCAAAATCATGGATGTCCGCAGGTGGACGCTTGGCACTGGTCCAAATTCATACTCTTCACTGAGAGTCCTCTCATCATTGATTTCAGGACTCCTCTTCGAAAATCAGGCCGCTCGAGGCAGAGGGCTCCCGTCCGCGTCTTCGCTCGCCTTCAATCTCTTCAAATCTCCGCTTGCGCCAGATTCAATTGCGGTCATTTTCCCGATCCCCTCAATTCAGGCAGTATTCTATCAGCACTTTGAAAAGGCAAACGGCCATTTGCCACTAAAATCAGGCTTTCTAGGGGAATCTAATGAAATCCCTGATTTTCCGGAAAGAAGCATTTATTTCGCTCTAGAAAAAGATGCGGAAATGATATGCGCCATTAAGAAATCAGGAAAACTGCCGGTAAATTTCGAATTTAGCATTGTAAAGAATTTTCCAACACATGAACTCGCCCTCGTCAATCCTGAACAGTTCGACGATGCAAGCATGCGCGACCTGATCTACCTTCGTCCCCCGGCAGAATTGAAAAGTCTCTAGTGTCCTGTCCCTTAAATACTAATCGTAATACACTTGAATATAAATTTAACCGGCTGCGCCGGGACGTTCCAAGACTCGCTATCGTTGTCGTAAT
>DYRX01000255.1 GCA_020718525.1 Victivallis vadensis | reverse complement strand
CTAGGAGTTGGGCCGGAGTTCTCCGAAATAGAATTTCTGTAAACATCTTCCGTGCGGAACTCATTTTACTTGCGACAATCTCCTTCCTGAATCCTTCTGCCGCATTTTCTTCCGGCGTAGTTGTCGAAAACCGCGCAGAACTCCCTGACAAAGCCGCAGAGCCGCGTTCTGGAGAAAGATCTACTCCGCTTTCGGATTCCGCACGTGCTGGCGACGCAGTTTCCCAGCTCGAGCTTGCAAACTCATATTTTCACGGAAAAAACGGCTACAAAAGTGATTTCGAGCTGGCCGCATACTGGTTTCGTCTGGCGGCGAAAAACGGAGTTCCGCAGGCGCAGTTCAATCTGGCACTCTGCTACGATGCGGGATACGGACTCGAACGCGATGTGAAAGAGGCGGCGCGACTCTACAGGCTTGCCGCAGATGCCGGCATCCCGCAGGCCAAATACAATTTGGCAATATTTTACGCCTATGGCGTCTATGACCAGATTGGAGGCGTCTTCGAGTTTGACCGGAATCCGGGAAAAGCCATATCCCTGCTCGAAGAGCTTTGCGGAGAGGACTTTCCGCCTGCCCTCACAAAATACGCCGAAATGCTGATCTCCGGAGATACTGCCGTCTCGAAGGACGATTCCAAGGCACTCGAACTCGTCAAAAGGGCTTCGGCAAAAAATGATCCGCTTGGACTCTGCATGCTCGCCGATTTCCATTTTCTTGGGCGCATCTGCCCGAAAGACGAAGGGAAGGCTGTTGAACTGCTGAAGAAGGCTTCCGAACTTGGCTCTGCAGAGGCTCTTGCCAAGCTTGCCTACTGCCACGAGCGCGGAGTCGGAGTGGAGCTAAACTCGGAAACGGCGTTCAAACTTTATCAGGAAGCCGCCCAAAAAGGCAATTCCATGGCGCAAGTGAAGCTGGGAGATTTCTATTTTTCCGGAATTTTTGTCCCGCAGGATGTCAAAATGGCGAAAAAGTGGTATCTTAGCGCCGGAGACAAGAATCATCACGCGCTTTACAACCTTGCCTGCATGTCTGCGGAAGGTATCGGCGAAGATAAGGACGCAGTCAGGGCGGCGAGGCTTTTTCTTGCCTCCGCGCGGCTGGGCAATGCGCTGGCGCAGTTCAATATTGCAAGCTGTTTTTCGGAAGGAAACGGAATTGCAAAGGACTTGGGCGCGGCATTTTATTGGTTTAAAAGATCGGCCGAGCAGGGAAACGCCAAGGCACAGCGCAGGCTGGCGATATGCTGCATGAAGGGCGAAGGAACCGAGGAAAATTTTTCCGAAGGGCTTGCCTGGCTCGAAAAAGCCGCCGCAAACGGAGATCCGGAGGCGCAGGATCTCATAGGAACTTTGATGCTTGGTCAATGAAATATGAGTCTAGAAAAATATAACTGTCCGCATTGCAAGAAACCGTTCGCGAGCGAACCCGGAAACAACACGGTGATACTCTGTCCGAGCTGTAACGGGGTTGTGATGCTTCCATCCTGCGATTTCAAGACCGGCGACATGGTCGGCGGCTTCGAGATCATAAGCCTCCTCGGCAAGGGTGGAATGGGCAATGTCTATCTCGCAAAGCAGAAGTCAATGCAGAGGCTTGTCGCGCTTAAGACTATCTCATCCACCTTTTTCTCCGACCCCATGATAAAGGAGCAGTTCGCCAGCGAGGTGCAAATCTCGGGCAGGCTCAACCACCCCAACATCATAACTGCAATAGACGCCGGCGAAGACAATGGAATATACTACCTCGCGGTCAACTACATTGACGGAGAAGACTATGAGCGGCGTCTGAACAGGGAGTTCGCAATCTCCGAAAAGGAGGCGCTCCAGATCGCGATGACCCTTGCCGACGCTCTGAAATACGCCTGGGACAAGCACCGCCTCCTCCACAAGGACATAAAGCCGGGAAACATAATCAAAGACAAAAAGGGCGAAGTCCACCTCATGGATCTGGGAATAGCCCAGAAGATCGGCAAGTCCTCGGACAGCGGCAAAAAAATGATACTTGGCTCGCCTTTCTACATGAGCCCCGAGCAGGCGCGCGCTGAAGCAGGAATTGACTGGAAGACAGATCTTTACTCACTGGGGGCGACCCTCTATCACATGGTCGTAGGTGTGCCGCCTTACGACGCTTCGGATGTCAACAAGATCATGATGAAGCACGTCGAAAGCGCGTTCCCGGAGCCTGTCACAAGAAATCCCAACTCGAAGATCAGCTACCACATGGTCGAGCTGATCCGAAAGATGATGTCAAAATCTCCGAATGACCGCCATTCTTCATGGGAGGAATTCAGAGCTGCGGCAAAAAAGACCGCCCTTCTCATTTCCTCCCAGAACAGCGCCTCACTTTCCAAGAAAATAAATCAGAGCGGAAAAATTCCTGCCACGGGAGCTGTCGGCAAGACTGCGTCCTGGTCCAAGACGGCAGTCATGCCGAAAAAAACTACGTCCATCCCCACAAAGGGAGCGGCATCCTCTGCGCCTATCAAAACAGGCTCCCACATTTCCCTGATAAACTATGCGCTGATCATTGTCACCGCCATCATTGTCGCTTTCATCATTAGGAGCGTCGTTAAAAATTCGAACGCTTCGAAGGCGATCAAATATGCGGACGAATATTCTGTCAGGTATCCGAACAACCACGAGGAGATACTGCGCCTCTACATCATCGCAATGGAAAGCACCAAGGGAACTTCGCATTACGCCGACTCCGTTGCAAAATACAACATCGCCGTCCAGCGAGAAGACAGCCACAAGAAGGACAAGGAGCTCTTTGAAACCCGCATGCGAGAAGCTTCCCGCCTCTACGCCGCAAAAGACTACAAGGGAGCTCTCGCACTTTTGGAGGAACTTAAGAAATTCGAGGATCCTGTCCTGCGCGAAACGGCGATGGGCACCATCCTCAACATCGAAAATGAGATGAAATCAAAAGGCATAAAGTGATTTTATGGAATGGAATGAAAAGTCGGATCTGTTTTTCTCCTGTGTCCGCTGTTCAAGAAGATATCCGGTTCAGCATGTTCGCTACACATGCGAGTGCGGAGGACTCCTCGATTTGCAGAGGGACTTCTCCCGTCTCAAAGCTGACGAACTTCTCAGCAAGTGGGAATCGAGATGGGGAGCGAAGCGGGGTGCCGAAGCGTCCGGCGTATGGCGCTACAAGGAGCTTGTCATTGATCTGCCAGACTCGCAGATCGTCTCCAAGATGGAAGGCAACACTAGGCTATATCCTGCCGGCAGGGCGGCGGACTATGCTGGTCTGGAACGCTTCATGCTCAAGCACGAGGGTGAAAATCCAACATGCAGTTTCAAGGATCGCGGGATGACATGCGGAGTGACCGCCGCTAAAATTTACGGAGCCAACTGCGTCGCCTGCGCAAGCACAGGAAATACAAGCGCAAGCATGGCGGCATATGCCGCAACCTGCGGAATGAAGTCCCTCATCTTCATCCCCTCAGGAAAAATCGCCTATGGAAAGCTCGCACAGGTGCTTGCCTACGGCGGCATGACCTTCCAGATCGAGGGAAATTTCGACGACGCTATGGAGCTGGTACAGAAAATCTGCTCCGAACTCGGAATATATCTGCTCAATTCGATCAATCCTTTCCGGCTCGAAGGACAAAAGACGATCTGCTTCGAAACACTGCAGCAGCTTGACTGGGAAATGCCCGACTGGTTCGTCGTTCCCGGAGGAAATCTTGGAAACAACAGCGCGCTGAGCAAGGCCCTCATGGAGCTTCATCAGATCGGAATCATACGCAAAATTCCAAGAATCGCCGTCGTTCAGGCGCACGGAGCAAACCCCCTCTACAAAATGTGGAAGGAGAAAAAAAACTTCGAGCCCCTTAAAAATCCGGAGACGATTGCAACCGCCATCAAAATTGGAAATCCCGTCTCATGGGAAAAATCCTTGAGAGGCATCGAATGGAGCAAGGGCGTCGTCGAAGAAGTAACCGAACAGGAAATAATGGACGCAAAAGCCATCCTGGATTCGGCAGGAATCGGCGCCGAGCCCGCATCATGCTGTTCCGTCGCAGGCGCAAAGAAGCTCGTCGAAAGCGGCGTCATCTCCAAAAAAGATTTTGTCGTGGGAATACTGACAGGCAACATGCTGAAAGATCCGGATGCCATCATAGACTACCACAACGACAGATTGCGCGATCAGGGGATCATTGGAAGATACGCGAACCGCCCGATCAAGATCAAGGCGGATGTCAATGAAGTAAGAAAAGTGCTGGGACTGTGAAAAAAATCCCGTCGGTAAAATGCGATCTCCTGGTTGTCGGTGCTGGAGTCGCTGGCGTAGCCGCGGCGGTCGCCGCCTCCAGAATGGGGCTTAAAACAATACTGATTGAAAAAACTGTCTTTGCCGGCGGTCTCGCAACAAGCGGAATGATACTGCACTATCTGCCGCTCAGCGACTCGCTCGGAAGGCAGGTCACCTTCGGAATAGCCGAAGAGCTCCTCATGGAAAGCATAAAATACGGACCAGGCGCAATCCCGCCCGACTGGCGCATGCCAAAGTCCGGCTCGCGTCTTGGGTCGCGCTTTTCTCCGGCATCCTTTGTCCTGGCCCTCGACGAATACCTCCTTCGTGAAAATGTCGAAGTCTGGTTTGACACACTGCTCTGCGCCGCCAAGGTCTCCAATGGCAGACTCCGCTCCGTAGAAGTCGAAAACAAAAGCGGGCGGATAAAAATATCAGCCGATCTCTTCGTTGATGCAAGCGGCGATGCCGATCTTGCGAAATTCGCGGGCGCTGACTTTGCCGAGCAGACAAATTACCTCAGCATATGGTCTCTGGCAGTTTCCCTCACAGCGGCGAAAAGCGCATGCGAGTCGGGCGATGGAACAAAGCTCCTCCAGCTCCTCCATGCCGGAGCAGGCAACGCCGGCGGAAATCTGCCCCAAAACGCGAAAAAATATCTTGGCACCATTGGAAAAGAAGTGAGCGAGTTCCTCTTTGAGACAAGACGTATTCTCAGGGAAAAAGTCATCGCGGAACAATCCGTTCACGGCAAGAACAATTTCTATCCGATCGCTCTGCCCTCGATGGCTGATTTCAGAACGACAAGGCGCGTTTCTGGCAAATATCTGCTCAAAACGGGCGAAAAATGGACTCACTTCGACGACTGCATCGGACTTGTCGCAGACTGGCGCGGCGGATGGGACATCTGGGAGATCCCATTCCGGACACTGATACCTTGCGAAATCCGCGGACTCCTCTGCGCAGGACGATGCATCTCATCCGAAGGCGAGGCGTGGGAAGTAACCAGAGTCATCCAGGCAGCCGCAATGACCGGCGAAGTCTGCGGAGTCGCCGCCGCAATGTCGAAAAAGGCTTCAATATGCCCTGACGAACTTCCTCCCGGCAAACTGCGCGCCGAATTGTCTTCGAGAGGCTACCTGCTCGATCTCAGGGAATTGGGAGAAATTCCTGAAAGTGCAAAAAAGACCGAGCCAAAAGAAGAAGCCTCTCACGAAAACTTCTACGACAATGCATGAATCCCCGTTGATATAGTTTTTCCGCAAAATGATGAAATTATTTATCTGAAAAACTATATCAGGAATCAGTCGCTGATTCCTGTGGGAAATGTTTTACGACATTTTCCAGACAGCCGATCCATTTTCCGATTTAACTTTTCTCCATCCGTGCCTTTTCACCAGCCTGTGGACAGTTGATTTTGGTGAGAACAGTCCCGACATGCGCACATAATCAATATGTACGGCATCAAGGGTTTTAATCTTCCGTTTCTCTGCGGCGGCGGTCCATTTATTAACCCCATCGTTTCCCACGAACCGATACAAATTCTCCCCACCCTTCTCCTCAATCGGATCCCTTGACATCCATCTTCCGAGGTCGGGGGAGTAGTAACGGTCGTTAGTCATACAGGCAAAAAATCGGGTATCTCACCTTTTTCATTTTGCAAATGGAAGCTGGCTCTAGAGGGAGAAGACGCAGAGAAGGTGGCGGCGGCAGGGCAGAATCCAGCCTTGTAAGCATACTCGGTCTCGGTTTTTAGGTCAAAACTCATGCTCAACCTCAAATTACAACGTTTCTGTTACTATAGTATCATCCCTTCGAAGCAAATTGTCAAGCCCGGCTTCATTTTTCTGGGGGAGGATCATTAGGGGCGGAGTCATAAGTCGGCAGAATCGGCGCTTCGCCAATCTCCCATTTTA
>DYRX01000254.1 GCA_020718525.1 Victivallis vadensis | reverse complement strand
GACTTTGCGTGAAAATAGGATTTAAATACCGAGCTGGTGCTCGGTGTTCCCAGGTAAGAACTTTGTGCCTCTGTGGCTTTGTGCGAGGACAAGTTCTTGTCTCTCTTCAACTTCGCGGCTTTGTGGCTTTGCGTGAAAAGAAATGTTTCCGGTTTACGGTTTTACGGTTTACGGTCAGAGACAGAAAAGGATTTTTAACCACAGATGTCCATCGTGTACGCTAACGTGAACCGCTCCGCTGTGAACATGAACGATCTTCCGCTTCAATACCACTCGTTCACGTAATCGTTCACGTGTTTCGTGTCGTGTTTAGTCCATCGTGTACGCGAAGCGCTTTTTCTAAAACGCTTCCGAGCCAGTCTCGGAAAGGCTGGCATACTGTGTTCGTATTCAACTCAAGTTCTGCCGAACATTCCAGCTAAGCGGTTACCTGAAGGCACGCAGTTCCCTGCGCCGAATACTGTTCATATGGAACATTGATGTCTTTTCCGTGTTGTCCAGCATTGAATTTATTTGCAGAGGATGCATTATAGTCCTTTCGTTTGTCAGCGTTCAACTAAAATGGGGAGAAAAGAAGAATGAACAGCTATGTCGTGGAAGTCCTCAACGGACTGCAGAAGGCGTGCCCGTGGGAGAAGGAATTCCTTCAGGCCGCAAAAGAGGTGCTGGAGTCGCTCAGTCTGGTGATGGACAAGGAGCCGAAGTACCGCAAGCACAGGATCCTAGAGAGGATTGTCGAGCCTGAAAGAATCATTTCCTTCAGGGTTTCCTGGCTTGACGACAAAGGGGACATACAGGTGAACCGCGGCTACAGGGTTCAGTTCAATAGCGCGATTGGTCCGTACAAGGGCGGGCTCAGATTTCATCCGTCGGTGAATCTTGGGATTCTAAAATTCCTTGGCTTCGAGCAGATTTTCAAAAACAGTCTTACAGGTCTTCCCATGGGCGGAGGCAAGGGTGGAAGCGATTTTGATCCGAAGGGAAAAAGCGACAACGAGGTCATGAAATTCTGCCAGAGCTTCATGTCCCAGCTTTTCCGCCACATTGGCGCGGACACCGATGTTCCCGCCGGGGACATTGGAGTTGGCGGAAGAGAAATCGGATATCTTTTCGGTCAGTGGAAGAAGCTCGCCAACAGCAACGAGTGCGTTCTCACTGGGAAAAGCCTGAACTGGGGCGGAAGCCTCATTCGTCCTGAAGCCACCGGCTATGGAGCTACATATTTCGCAGAGGAAATGCTGAAGGCGTCCGGGAATTCGATAAAAGGCAAAAAGGCTCTCGTATCAGGATCGGGAAATGTAGCTCAGTACACTGTTGAAAAAGTCAATCAGCTCGGCGGCAAGGCAATTTCCCTTTCCGACTCGAACGGGACGATCATTGACAACGATGGGATAGATGCCGAGAAATTGCAGTTCGTCATGGAGCTTAAAAATGTCCGCCGCGGCAGAATCTCCGAATACACCAGGAAATTTCCGAAAGCGAAGTACGTCGAAGGCAAACGTCCATGGGGACTCGCCGACGCGGAACTAGCCTTCCCGTCCGCGACTCAGAACGAACTTGACGAGTCAGATGCCAAAGAACTTGTCAAACGCGGCTGTATCTGCGTTTCAGAGGGAGCAAACATGCCTTCAACGCCGGAAGCTGTGGAAGTCCTGCTTGCAGGCAAAGTCCTCTATGGTCCCGGAAAAGCGGCAAATGCAGGCGGAGTCGCAACATCAGGTCTCGAAATGTCCCAGAACTCAATGAGACTCAGATGGGAAAAAGAGGAAGTTGATCAGAGACTTCATCAGATCATGGTCAATATCCACAAGGCTTGCGCCCAGGCCGCAGATGAATACGGATGCTCCGGAAACTACGTCAACGGCGCAAATATCGCCGGATTCAAAAAGGTTGCGGACTCCATGATTGATTTGGGAGTTTGAGCAGAGACAAGTTTCATGAATCATTGCTGAAATTGCCGGGGGCGCCTAATTTTTGCCCCCGGCATACTGCTCGTGAATACCCAGAACGACGCCAATTTCTCTAGCTTGCAACACACATTGTGCAAAGGACAACAGATCCTTCTGCGCTCATAGATCGCGGGCTACTTTATTTCGCGTATTCCGAGTGTTTCGCGGTTAAAAATGCTTTTCGCCTTTGCCCGGAGAAACAGGCACTGCAAGCGTACGCATTCGATTAACTACGTTCGTTTACTGAATCCGTACTACGTTAAGATTCGCTGAACGACGTAGTTCAGTTAATATTTACCGCAGGCATTGCGGTGCAAATAGTTTTCCTGTCACAGCCCTTTGTCGGCAAAAGACTGTTTCACGAGGCAGAGGACGGAATCGGCGTTGTTGAAAGAGATTGCCATATTTAGGAGATCACTGCATTCAGCAAGTGAGAAAGCGCGGACGGCTCTCTTGACTCCCGCGATTCCTGATGTGGACATGCTGAATTCGCGGATGCCGGCGCCGATGAGAAAAGGGGCGGCATGGGGCATGGACGCCATTTCGCCGCATATTGAAAGTCCCTTGCCGGGGTTTTTCGCGAAAACCGCGCCGATCTGTTTCAGCAGTTTAAGAAATGCCGGATGAAATGGCTTGATCAGCGAAGCGACGTATTCGTTGTTTCTGTCGGCGGCAAAGGTGTACATGAGAAGGTCGTTCGAACCGATGCTCATAAAGTCAAGGTCTTTGATGAGTTCGTCGAGCGCTATCACTGCCGAAGGCACCTCTAGCATGATCCCGATTTTATATGAGTCGGCGTGCGGGATCTTTTTTGCATGAAGATCATATTCGACTTCGGAAAGGGTCTGCTTGATTTCGATGAGCTCGGAGACAGTGGATACCATGGGAAAAAGTATTCGGATGTTGGAATGGGCGGCGACCTTCAATATTGCGCTCAACTGAGTCCTCAATATGTCTCTTTTTGCCAGAAGCACTCTTGTTCCACGCCAGCCAAGCGCTGGATTTTCCTCGGGAGGAATCTTCAGGTATGGCAGAGGCTTGTCCGCCCCGATGTCGAGAGTCCTGATGGCGACAGGCTCGCCTTTTGCCGCGCGCAGAATTTTCGAATAGACCAGCGACTGGACATCCTCTGACGGCATGTGGTCTCTGATCATGAAGAGAAATTCGGTTCTGTATAGTCCAATCCCCTCTGCTCCATGCTGTGCGAGATTTGCCGCTTCGCTCAGAAGGGAAACGTTGGCCCTTATGGCAATCTTAGCTCCGTCGCTGGTGAACGCAGGCTCTTTGTCCGCCGCTATTTTTGTCTTTTGAGAACTCTTGATCGCCTCCGCATAATGCTGGCGGACGGCGGTCGATGGTCTCACGTAGAGAATCTCGGAGTGGCAGTCAATGATGAGTTCATCGTCCTCTGCCACCGCCAGAACAAGCCCCTTGACACCAAGAAGCAGAGGAATCGAGAGAGCCTTCGCCAGAATTGCGATATGCGATGTCACGCCCCCCTTTTCGCAGGCAATTCCTGAAATCTTGTCGAGAGGAAGGCGCATGATGTCCGAGGGCAGAAGCTCCACCGTTACTATGACTTGATTCTCGTCTTGCCTGCCAAGCCTGTCTCCGCGAAGCTGGTTCGAGCCGCGCAAGGTTTTTACAATGGCAAGAAGTCTGAGCAGGACATCCTTGAGGTCTGACGCCTTTTCTCTGAAGACTGGGTCTTTGAAGGATTCGAACTTGCGCTGATATTCATCGTTGACCTGCTTGATGGCAAACTCTATGCTCGAGGAGTCCTTCTCAATTTTCGAGCGTATCGAGTCAATCAATGTCTTGTCCTCGAGAAAAAGGATATGCACGTTGAATATTGACGCGTCAGCCTCTGAAATGACCTTGATTGCACGCTTTTCAAGCTCGACAGTTTCGCTTTTCGCCGCCTTCAAGGCGTATTCCAAAATGATCAGCTCCTTAGATGCGGACGAGGCTTTTTCAGGCATTATTTCGGCAAAATAGTCGTGCCGCTCGAAGCGCACTGCACGGCCTTCTGCAACGCCGGAGCTTGCCGATATTCCGCGCAAGGTCCTCTGCTCTCGCTCCAGACTGTCATCCGCCTGAGGGAGACTTCCTTTCTTGCTCTCTGAAAGCTCGTCAATCATTCGCGACGCCAAAATCAGGTTTGCGACCTGGGCGCAGGAAGACTTCACAAGATCCACGACCGAGGGAGGAAAGCGCTTTTCAACTATGCGCTGAAGATTCAGGACTCCGACGCAGTGCCCGCTCGCAAGCAGAGGAACTGAAAGTATGGAGCGGAATTTTTCCTCGCCGGAAGATTTGAAGAATACATGTTTAGGATGCTTTTCCGGAGGTGCGACATTGATTATCTCATTGTATTTGAAGCTGTATCCGGTGATTCCGTTGCCTGGCTTGAGGCGGATCTCGCCTATTGAAGACTTGTTCAGCCCGCTCGTTGCACGCAGAACAAGCTCGTCCGTCGCCGATTCGTAGATGTATATGGAACAGACTTCGCTGTCCAAATTGCTGGCAAGTATCTTGCTTACCTCCTGAAGTACGAAATTGCGGTCGGCATTCTCGGAAATCAATTTTGAAATCTGCTGAATTATGGACAATATCTTTGCCAACATCTGACACCTGAACTATATTTGATGAGAGAAAATGCGAAAACGGCACAGGAACGCTAAATACCAGAGAGACTATATTTTTAAGACAGGCAAATGCAACGCGGATGAATGAAAAAAATCAGGATATTGCAGTAATAAGCTCCTCCTATACCCTGCTCGATGTGCCGGAAGACAAATTTGTCGAGCTGGATCTCGGCTGTGGAAAAGGCGGCTTTTCATGCAGTTTGGCGAAACTTTACCCCGAAAGGCTGGTGATCGCATCCGACATCATGCTGGGGCGCCTGAGAAGGCTCAGAAACAAGAAAAAGAGCTTTTCGATTGAAAACATGGAGATTGTCAGGGCGGAATCCAGACATCTGCTTAAAATCTCTCTCCCGGACTCATCCATATCCAGGATCCATGTGCTATGTCCGGATCCCTGGCCAAAGACCAGGCACGGATCGAAGCGGCTCTTCTGCTCGGAAATATTTTCCAGCTTCGCTCGAGTCCTCAAAAACGGAGGTGTCCTCCACTTTTCCACCGACGATTCGCGCTACTTCGAAGAAACTGCGCAGATTGCGGAAATCTCCGGGATCTTCCTAAGAGACGACTCTCTTCACGGTGACATTGCAGGAATCATGACCGATTTCGAAAGAAACTGGCTCTCGAAGGGCAGAGAAGTCTGGCACGCATCCTGGAAGCTATAGTCTCTCAGATAAACGCCGACATCCTGTCGGCACTCTTCAATATGCCGAGCTGGAGCTCAGCGTTCCCAGGTAAGAACCCTCTTTAAGATACCGAGATGTAAATATTTGCTGAACGACAGTTCAGTGAATATTTTACCATCTGTCCGCTTGCAAGGTTTGCCCAATGGCGGTTTGACACTTATTGGAATATCTCCGCTAGTTAGCCCAAAATAATCACGCTTATCAATGCAATTATTCTTGCACATCACATACAAATTCCACCCTCCCTTTTCCTCGATCGGATCTCTGTTTATCCATCTGCCGATCAAGGGGTTATAGAATCTGAGGCCAAATCCTAGATCTAGCGTTTGCCGGGTACAAGCGGTTTTCAGGGTGGGGAAATGACGGCGGAACCGACTAGACGCGGTTTATAAATTCGGTCTCCAACAGAATGATAATATAATATATCAGTCTCCCGTTGTTATAGAAAACAAGCGAGAAGACCGAACTCAGTCTCACGATCCAGCCTCCTCACCGAAGGATCCTCCCCCTGAAAAATGACCCCGGGCTTGACAATTTGCTTCGAGCGAGCGATAATATAGTAACAGAAGCGTTGTAATTTGAGTGTGAGCATGAGATTTGAGCCAAAAACCGAGACCGGATACGCATACAAGGCTGAATTTTACCACGAAATTCTTCCCCTCTTTATCCGAGGTGGACTGCGTTCAAGAAAAGAAATACAAATCCACCTGCTCTCATGCAAAGCAGGAAAACGATGGAAAAGATCCTGATGAACTTGTATTTAAACAAGAACCATGATAACATACCAATGCATTATAACAGTAACAATGATGCAGTGCGTTATGGCGTTGCATGAATTTAAGGGCCATATGGAAATTTTAAAATCGTTTGAGATTTATGTACTGGAAGTCCTAGGAATCGTAACGAAGCTTGAGACTCTTTCAAAATCTGAACTCA
>DYRX01000552.1 GCA_020718525.1 Victivallis vadensis | reverse complement strand
ATGGCACCAACGGCACTGCGGTTACCGCAGTACCGAACGCAGGCTATCATTTTATCAACTGGTCTGACGCATCTACACAGAATCCCAGACAGGACACGAATGTCACTGCAAATATTACAGTAACTGCGAATTTCGCAAGAGTTGCTCCGGAGGATTTCAACGGCGACTCTAAATCAGACGTCATCTGCGAGAGCCCCGTCGAAAATGGTTTCATCTATTTCATGAATGGCATCACGCCTTCCGCTCCCGCAAGCGTCTACGATAAAAATGACAAGAACTGGACAGTTGCGAAACTCGCAGATTTCAATGGGGATGGAAAATGCGACATGCTCTGGAAGCATGATGTCACAGGACAGACCCTTGTTTACATCATGAACGGAAATCTTGTGAGCTCCGCAAAGCAGTTGTACGGAGCGACAACAAGCTGGAGCGTAAAGGCGGTCGCTGATTTCAACGGGGATGGAAAGGCGGATGTTTTTATCCAGCATACGGACGGTTCCTGCTACATCTACATCATGGACGGAGCGTCGCCTTCGGATCAGGGCAATGTCTATTCCAAGCCTTCTGTCGCGTGGACTCTCAAATCAGTATCCGACTTCGACGGCGATGGAAAGGCTGACATGCTGTGGGATAAGTCAAATGGTGAAGGCTGGATAACTATCATGAATGGAAAAACTGTCGTTTCCGAGACAAAAGCCTATCAGATGAGTGCAGGTTCAGCATGGCAGACAAAGCTATTCGCGGACTTCAACGGGGACAGCAAGACTGACATGCTATGGGAACACAGCGTTAGCGGATCGGGGTATCTCTATCTGATGAATGGTGCCTCAATTCTTCCTGGAAGCGGCTACATCTACCAGGCAAAAAACGCAAACTGGAGCATCGTGTCATCGGGTGATTTCAACGGCGATGGCAAAGCCGACATTCTATGGGAGGACTCGACTGAAGGCATCGGATGCGTCTATCTCATGAACGGAGCGGCGATAGCCAGCTACGCCAATATCTACGATCTCAAGGACGTCAGTCCGGCTACAAAATGGAACGTCGTGAAGGCGCTCGATTTCAACGCCGACGGCAAATCGGACATGCTCTGGGAGAACGCCGCCACGAAGAAGACGCTTGTCTATCTGATGGATGGACTTGCAATCTCTTCGTCCGGAACAGTTTACAGCAACGGAACAGGCTGGAATCTGCCGAAATAAGGATCCCTTTGAATTGCAATAGTCCTAATCAGGATGAACGCAATCCTTAATTCAGAGATGCGAAACTCTGTGATTTTTCAGTGGCACTTTTTTGCTTTTTTTTAGCCGCAACGCGGCTAT
>DYRX01000253.1 GCA_020718525.1 Victivallis vadensis | reverse complement strand
TATTCTATTCTAATCTTGTTAATCCTGTTATCTTGTCTAGATCTTTAAGTCTTCGTATATATACTCCTTTAGGCTGAAAATTTACATTTTGATTGCGGAGATTTTGGGAATTGCTCCGTATTCTGAGAGACCGCCGATACCGGGATATCGAAGGCTCTCGAGGGGGGCAGAGCAAAACCAAAAGACCGCAACAACCGTGCGGCGAGCATCTTTGGACCGTATTTTCCCGCTCCTTCCTCAGACGACATTCATGTCGCCCTTCGGTCGGAACAAAAAAATCCAATCCAAAATCTCACCCGTCAAAATGTAAAAGCTCAATCTAAATGAGTATAAATCCATCATCCTGCTGAACTCTTACGCGAATAAAATGCAAAAACAAGTCAGAATTTCTTGAAAAACAGATTTATTTGCGTGTAAAAAAAATACTTTTCATCACACCGTCCATATTTCGTTGATGTTTTTTCCGGAAAATCGCGTGGCATCAGCGGAAAAACTGCGAAATATGAAGAGGCGAAAAAGATTCGCACCTATGCCGTCGCCTCAGCGAAGGTTCCGCGTTCACGCCGCTGGCGTGTGACAGAAAGAGGCTGGACTGCCATGTCGGCAGTGCTGGAAATCTACGAGGTGGGATGGATGAAGACGACCGAGCAAAAGGCGGCTTGAGCCGCATATTTTACAAACGCTTGAAACATGGGAGTGTAAAACAAAGACACTAAAGATTTTTATAAAACCGGGATTATGACCTGCTTTCTGAGCAGATAGTGCTTGTTTGCGCGTCTGATGACTGAGCCGAAAACTGCGGGAATCTCCTCTCCATAGGGGACTTTTTGGAGGGCGCGAGGAATGTCTTCAAAGTTGTTTATTGGGATGTCTCCCAGCCTCAATAGCATGTCTCCTCTGGCAATGTTTTTTATCTGATTTCGGTTTTCATTCACAATCAGACCGCCCTCGAAGGGATAGTCCATGGCTTCCGCAAGCTGAGGGCTGAGCTCCTGCAGTCCTATGCCAGTCCTGCGCAGAACCAGCTCCGAACCCGAAAGCGGCGCAGTCGCCTGGACTTCAAGGTCGAATTCACCTTTCTCAGTCGCAATCTTGATTCTGTCCCCCGCCTTCAGTTTCCACAGAAGCGAAGATATTAACATTATGTCCGGAGTTTTCACAGAATTGAAAGATACGATCTGGTCGCCGGAGCGGATTCCCGCCCTCCAGGCGGGGCTGTCTTCAGCCACATCCTCTACTACCACCAGATCCCTTCCAGCATCAAGCGATTGTTTAAGCCCGGGAACAATTCCTAGCGAGACATCGCGAAAGCGTTCCGGCACAAGCCATTTTGCCAAGGTCGCTTCTATTCTGCGCAGAGGAATTGCAAAACCTATCCCCTGGGCATCCTTGAACATGGAAAGGTTGATGCCTATCATCTCGGCATTTATGTTGATGAGCGGTCCGCCGCTGTTTCCAGGATTGATCGCCGCATCCGTCTGCAAAATGTCGGAAAATATCACCCTTCCCTGAAAGGTGGCTTTTCTGCCGATGGCGCTGAGCACTCCGCAGGAAATGCTGTGCCCAAGCCCGTAGGGATTTCCAACAGCAATAACCTGCTCACCCAAATACAGCTCGCCTGGACAGGAAAACTTGATCGGCTTGAAGCTTTTAAGCGCGCCCGGCGCCTGCTCTATGCGCAGAAGAGCGATGTCGTTCATGTCGTCGCCAGCTATGACTTTTGCTGTAAACTTCTCATCGTTGTTGAGAGTCACATTGATCTTCGACGCCCTTCTCACGACATGCGAATTGGTGATGACAAGTCCGGCTTCGTCTATTATCGCCCCACTACCGAGTGAAAAAGTTTTTACCTGCCCCTGTTCGGCAAAAAAATCCTTGTATCCCCGATCAAAGGGGTCAAAGTCGCCCCACGGCGAGTAGGAGCTCGCAATTATCCGCTCCGTCCCAATGTTGACCACCGACGGCAGAACCTCTGCGACAGCTTTCACAACCGGAGATGATCTCGGATTCTCCACGGCTTTTGACTGAAACGTAAAAAACTCGAAAAATAGAAAAAAGAGCATGAGAGAACTTGATAATTTCAAAGTAGGAAACACCTTTTCTGAGTGCCTGTCTGACATCTTTGTCTTTTTCTCTTCAAATTTGGCAAAAGGCTTCATGTCAATGAAAAATAATGTAATTGAAAAAAACGATAAGAACCCGGCCGAGTTCCAGCTCCAAATGGCTTGGAACAGAGCTCCTAAATCTAAAACCTATCTTTCAAAAGACAAGAAGGAAATCAAAATTATTTTCCCCGGCATCTGGAACAAATGCAAGGGACCCGATTTCAAGGACGCAAAAATCATGATAGACGGACAAGTCAGGCACGGAGACGTCGAAACACATCTGAAAAGTTCAGACTGGTTCTGCCATGGACACGACAGCGATCCGGAATATTCCAACGTGATTCTCCACGTGATCGCCAGCGACGACGATGCTTCCGGAAAGATTGGAATCCCCCATCTAGTAATGCGCCCCGCAGTGTCCCGGGCAAAGCCTTCCGCCACCCAGGAATTCCCCAACGGCCCATGCGTAAAGTACTTTTCGGGCTTCGCCGACCGCGAAATTTTTGATTTCCTCGTCGCGGCAGGCATCGAACGCTTCAAAATAAAAACTGAAGCGGCCATGGAAGACGTTCTTGCCAAGGGCGCCGACAAGGCAATGATGCTCCGGATATTTGAAGCCTTCGGCTACAACCGCAACACTGAAAATTTTATAGAGCTATATCGGCGCTTTTCAGACTACGAAACTTCGAATCTCGACGAGCTCACCGCAATTCTCTGGGGAGAGTCAGGCCTTCTCCCAGATTCTTCGTCCGACAAGCTTTCCCCCGAACTGAAAGATTTTTTCGAGCAGATCTGGAAGACCTGGTGGAAAATCCGCATCGAAGACAGAAAACGCATAAAATGGATATATTCAGGCGTGCGCCCGGTGAACATGCCTGAAAGACGCCTGGCAGGACTTTGCGTCCTCATTGGAAAGATTGGAACGAATCCATCCGAAAAAATCTGCGATATTTCTAAAAAAAACAGCTCCGCACAAGATTTTTCGGCTCTCCTGGAATCACTTCTCGTCTGCGACGATCCCATCTGGAACAAATATCTCATAAAAGGCGCCTTGAAGGAGCCAGGATCAGTGCTCGGAAAAAGCCGCGGCGCCGACATAATAGTAAACTCAATATTGCCTGTCCTCTCAGCTCTCGCCAGAGTCCGTTCCGACTTGCGCCTGGAAGAACTCTGCCTCAAGACCTTCCTGTCCATGAAGCCCCTCCAGCCGAACAGCGTGACAAAACTGGCGTCATGCCGATGGTTCATGCCCCCGGCAAGAGGCAAAAATATCATTCTCAGCGCGGCGGCATCCCAGGGAATGATCCACATATTTAAAAGCTATTGCCTGAAATGCGCACACGACTGCTCCCAGTGCAGTCTGATCGGACTCGAATCCAAGGCAGAAAAATGATCTCGCCAGACTACTCGATTGTCATCCCCGCATACAACGAGGCGGAACTCCTCCCGAACACATTGATATCCCTTCAGAAATCAATGGAAGAGATCCGCATGGAAACAAATCTATCCGGAGAAATCATTGTTGTTGACAACAATTCCGACGATGGAACCGCCACCCTGGCAGAAAAAATGGGTGCGACAACAGTATTTGAGCCTGTCAAGTGCATTGCGAGGTCGAGAAACAAAGGCGCAGAAAGCGCAAGGGGACAATATCTGATATTCATTGATGCCGACACGATTCCGCCGACACGCCTCATCTCGGAGGCGCTGAAAGAACTTTCGTCAGGAAAAATCTGCGGAGGCGGATCTAAAATTGGCTTTCTAGAAAAAGACATCCCTCTTACAGCAAATATTTGCGCCCTAATATGGCATTTTCTAATTGCAGTCTGGCCCTGCGCCGCAGGCTCCTTCGTCTTTTGCCTGAAAGACGCGTGGAAATCTGTCGGCGGCTTCGATGAGACCTTCTACGCCGCAGAAGAAATCGCCTTCTCGAAAGCTCTGAAAAAATATGGCGCCGCAAGATCGCAGCGCTTCAAGAATATTCCAATCCCTGTATTGACATCCGCACGCAAGTTCAAGTGGTACGGCAGTTTCGGACTCATCCGGAAAATGCTCCTGATCGCGGTCTATCCGAACTCTCTGAAAAGCAGAAAGCACTGTTCTCTCTGGTACGAGCGCCCAAAAAACTGATGCACCCCGCCTCCTGCCCCTCACTGCCTCTATTTAATCGGGCCTATGGAAGAAATCAAAATATACTTCCCGAATCACACTGCCATTCCTGATTCTGATAGAGATCGCGCCCAACACTGTCCTTCCAGCAAAGATTCATATATTGATTCCGCTAACTAACCCGATTTTCGCGCGAAAATCGGATTTTTGCCCAAAATTTCCCTTTTTTAAGTTGTAAGTCGTCTATAATCAACAAATTAGTTTCAGATTTCGGCATGTTGTGCCTGCTAGGTGTAAGTCCTTGATTATCAACAATGTTGTTTTTTAAGCGCGGAATTTGGGCTAAGACAGCCTTTTGCGGGTCTCTCTACGCGGAATCGTGCCTACTGAGACATTCCTGCCTCTAATATTTGCGAACAAAAAGGAAAATGCCCCCTTGCAATAAGTCGGATCCCGATATATACTCCGCATCCGTCGTCTTCTCTTGACGGCGACGAGCTTGTTTTTTTCAAAAACGAAATTGCTTCTGCTTCGCGGAGAGGTGCCTGAGTGGCCGAAAGGAACGGTTTGCTAAACCGTCGTACGGGTTACACCGTACCGCGGGTTCGAATCCCGCCCTCTCCGCCATCCTTTTGCCTATGAAAAATGCCTACGGAATCCCCCTGTAAAACACCCTCGAAATAATTATTTTCCGCCTTTTTTATGATACTAATTTGCACCCAATTGCCCTTGGACTAAAGTATTGACAGCGATTTACAACGGCAAACAGCGAAAGGAGGGCTAAAATGATTTACAGGCGCAAGAATTCCAAGTATTGGTACGCCGCATTCTACGTCAAGAACCCGGAAGGGCAATTTATCAAGAGGGCATTCAGTACACGGCAAGAGAACAGGCAAAAGGCGCTTGACACCGAGCGCGACTTGAAAAAGGCAGTCCATGAACTTAAAGAGCAAAAACGCCTCGAAGCTTTCCTACTGGGCACCGTCGCGACTATGACGGCAAAAAGCATGAACAATCCGGGAATGAAATTGGAAAGCGTCTGGGACCATTACAGCCGACACCCAAGCCAGCGCAACCGGACGGAGCGGACACAGGCAAGCAAGCGCATAGTATGGAACCGCTTTCTTGCATGGCTCAAAACTGACTTTCCACAAGTCCAGACCTTGAACGACATAAGCCGGGATATCGCAGACGCATATCTTAAAACTCTCGAAGGCAAGAGGGCGGCAACGTTCAACAATGAGAAGAACTCCCTAAGCTCCATCTGGCAGGTTTTGACAGTCGAAGCCGGATTGCGTGAAAATATCTGGAGACTTTTCAGCGGAGCGGATTCGGATTCAGTCCGGTACCGTGATTTTTCCCTTGAAGAGGTCAGGGCTATTTTAGCCAATTCCAACGACTTATGGCGCACTTTGACAGCTACCGCATTCTATGCCGGATTAAGGTTTAAGGACTGCTGTTTCTTGCGTAAATCACAGATTAAGGGCGAATACATCATACTGACACCGGCAAAGACTAGGCGCAAAGGTAAGGACGTTCAAATCTTCATCCATGCGGATCTTAGAAATATCCTTGACTTCTGCGCGAGCACCACGCCGGACAGCGAGGACTCTCTATTCCCAGAAGCGGCAAGGCGGCACGGCAACGACGCTGAATTCCAACGCGAATTCGGGCGCATACTCGAAAAGGCAAAGATCACAGCAGACGGGCGGGGACTTGTGGGGTTCCACTCCCTTAGACATTCGTTTGTTGCACTCATGGAAAAGCCGGGCGCAAGCCGTCAGATACTGCAGGGTATTGTCGGACACGGATCCCCAACCATGACGGCGCACTACTCCCATGATACAGAAGCCAGCCGGATAATTGAAAAAATGCCATCCCTGCTTGAAACAAAAACGCAAATTGGAGGAAACAACCGATGAGCCCTGAAGACAGAAAGATGCAACCAGCGCCTACGCAGACCTGCAAATGGGTCGAAGTGTCGAAAAGGACAATCTTAAGCAAGAACGAGGCGAAACGACTGAAGAAGAAGCCCATTCAGACAACGTCAA
>DYRX01000252.1 GCA_020718525.1 Victivallis vadensis | reverse complement strand
ATTCATAATTTGTCGCAGGCAATCGAACTCATTCTTGAGGACAGGAGACAAGATGTACTAAGGTCTATTCCATCTGAAGCACATCAAGAATTAGTGGCTGTCGGATGAAAAGAAATGACTTGGTCAAACATCTAAGAAGAAGTGGATGTTTTCTCAAAAGAGAAGGCTCCGGGCATTCCTTATGGTGCAATCCTGCGACAGGGCATACCGAAGCGGTTCCAAGACACACGGAGATTTCCAATAAGCTTGCAAAGAAAATCTGCAAGTTCCTATCAATAAAAGAAATCGGATAACAAGTGAAATTCAGCTAACGCGCTACCGCACGCTGCTGATTTACACCGTTAGCATATAAGAGATCAATAAATTATGAAAAATAGACCTGAAATGCTAGAACGTGCAGCTATGCATTATGCCCCAGTAAATGAGATGGGGGTTGTATTCCTTTTTGCAGAAATAGCTCCCAAATTAAGAATTAGAATTGAAGAAATTAAAGCAGGATTTCCAGATTGTATTGCATATCAAAAATCTGGTGATGGTAAAGAAGTAGAATTAAAAATAGAATTTGAATATAAGAGTAGGAATTTCTTGACGCATAAACATGACGAGAATGAATGTGATTGGATTGTATGTTGGGAACATGATTGGCCTGATTATCCAAGAAAATTGAAAATAATTGAACTTAAATATTTCTATGGTAAGGGACAAAAATTCTGGATACAACCAGTTATTAAGCAACAATATGAAAACTTAGATTCAGATGATAATTTGTGCTGGGCACTGTCCAAACGTTCAACTATTGGTGACCTATTGTTAATGTATCGTGCAGTACCATACAAGGGAATCACTGACATATTTATCAGAACTGGCGATATCGATAGAGGCGATGCTGGATGGCGTGAGGGAGATTGTTTTGGAGCTGAAATACAAAGAATATGCAAGATCAAGAGTCCAATTTATTTTGAAGATTTTAAAAACCATAGAATCTTAAATACAGCTAAATTTATGAGATTGAATATGCAAGGAAATCATGACGTAACTGAATATTGGCCTTTTATTTACATCATGCTTATCGCTAGAAATCCTGAATTAAAGAAACCCCTTGAAAAATATAAACCAGAGAATCTATAAAAATGCTAACCAAACGCTTCACCTGGCGGAGTTCGCTGCGCTCACTCCACCGGTGAGCTTGGTCGTTGGAATACAAGGAATATAAAATAGCCAAAGACGGGGTCAGTTCTTGCATTTGGCATTTGCCGATGGCGAATTATACTCCATTCCGGTAGAACATGAATTGAGGAGGTACTATGGCTCGACCGCTACGCTTGGAATATGCTGGGGCGTGTTATCATGTCATCAACAGGGGAGATAACCGCAGGAGGGTCTTCAACTCGGAAGACGACTATCGGCTGTTTTTGACTGGATGGTAGAAATGCCGTTTTAAGGTATATTTCAGAAGTAAAAATGGAGCAAGTGAAGTGGGAGCATTTCCATAAAGTTGAACTTAATTATCTCACACGAAGACAGAAGGCAAACCAAGTAAATAAAATAGGAGGATGAAACAATGGGACGAATGAAGAATCTCTCTATGTGGACTCTGGCCGCGGCACTGCTAGCCTGCATCCCGACGATTGTCCGCGGAGCCGCACTGTGGGACTTCAACGGCGACGGTAAATCTGATGTCGCATCCGAGGACTCGGTCTCGGACTTAGGCTACGTCTATCTGATGAACGGCTCAGCGCCAGCTTCTTCCGGCAACCCCTACTCTGTTGGCGACGCTAACTGGAAGATCGCCGCCTTCGCCGACTTCAACGGCGATGCCAAGCAGGATTATCTCTGGGCAAACCACTCCACAGGTGAAGTCGCAATCTATCTAATGAACGGAACAGCAATAAGCTCCGCAAAAATCATCTCCGGTGCTTCGAGCGACTGGAAGATAAACCAGACCGGCGATTTCAACGGCGACGGCAAGTCCGACATCCTCTGGCGGAAAACGGACGGAAACGCCCTCGTCTATCTGATGGACGGCACAAGTGTGCAAAGCCAAGGATCTATCTTCACATCGGATTCGGTCGTGAAGAAAGTTGCAGACTTCAATGGCGATGGCAAAGATGACATACTTACAGAGGACTCTTTCGGAAGCGGCCGCCTCTATCTCATGAACGGCACTTCAGCCTCCTCACAGGGACAGATATACAGCAAAAACTCGACTTGGAGCATCATCGGTTTCGGCGACTTCAACGGCGACGGCAAAGAGGACATCCTATGGCAGAGTTCTACCGGGGAAGGCAATATATGGCTCATGGACGGGTCCTCATCGCCTTCTACGGGATACTGCTACACCAAAAAGAGCGGCGGATGGAACATCATCCGGGTTGGTGACTTCAACGGCGACGGCAAGGACGACCTTCTCTGGCAGAGCGACAGCGGTGCGGGAATCGTATGGTTCATGGACGGATACAACGTGTCGTCGCATGGTCAGACCTATCAGATTTCTTCCGGAAGCGCCTGGGCGGTGAACAGGCTCCTCGACTTCAACGGAGACGGCAAGGACGATCTTCTCTGGGAAGACTCGGCATCGAACACGGTGCTGGTCTGGCTGATGGACGTCTTCGCTGTTCTCTCATCTGGAACTGTTTACAAGGCAGGCAACAAAAAAATAGTGAACCCGCAATTTCCATCGTATAGTCCTTTCATGGACGGCTTGTATATCGTTGTTGACCTCACGAGCGGTGCAATCACAAATCTCGCGTCGCTACCATCCGACTTGAGGAGCAATGCGGCCTACAAGTCCTCGAAACTCGTCCTGCGCAGAATACCGAAAGGAACATTTACGATGGGCTCGCCGACTGACGAATCCGGAAGAAGGGACAACGAGCCCCAGCATCAGGTCACACTGACCAAGGATTACTACATCGGGGTCTTCGAGGTCACCCAGGCGCAGTATCAGGCTGTCATGGGTTCAAATCCGAGCTTATACAAAGGCAACTACAGACCGGTCGAGTATGTAAGCTGGAATGATGTCCGTGGCGGAACCTGGCCGTCCGGCGCCCCGGGTGCGACGACTTTCATGGGCAAACTGCGGACATTGACCGGCTACAATTTCGATCTGCCGACCGAGGCGCAGTGGGAATATGCCTCCCGAGCGGGCACCATAACCGCCCTCAATAGCGGGAAGAACCTGACAGCGACATCATTCTGTCCGAATATGGCAAAGGTTGGGAGGTATTATTACAATCGAACCGACGGCAAGGGTGGCTACTCACTGGATACAACCGTGGGCAGTTATCAGGGGAACAACTGGGGACTATATGATATGCACGGCAATGTATACGAGTGGTGCTTGGACTGGTATCAGAGCGATCTTGGGACTTCGCCTGTCACTGATCCTGTAGGTGCGTCGTCGGACTCACCCCGAGTGATGCGTAGCGGCAGCGGAAACTCCGATGCCTGGCGCCGCCGTTCAGCGAATCGGGGCAATGATACGCCTTCGCTTCTCGTCTTCAACGTAGGTCTCCGCATAGCGTTCGCGCCTCCAGTTCAGTGAATGGATTTCCCTTCCACTCTTTTGAGCTGAGGATTTGCCGAACGTAGAGTCGGAAGCATGGAGTGGACGGCGGATGCCGTTTCGAACGGAGCAAGAGCGATGCGCCCGACATGAATTGGGGCGAAAAAGAAGGGTTACAGGACCATTGCCTCCCGCACAGTTTGCAGTGTTCTAGCGCTTGCTGGAATGCAGAAAGAAGCTTGCGTCGGATGAGGGATTGCCGGCGTTTGCAGTCTGCACCGGGCAGTTGGCGGCAATGGCGAGACTGGATGCGCTGACCGGGACCGCGATAAGGCAGGGACGGTGTTCGAAATACCGCGTTACGGCTGAAGACTTTAAAAAAGTACCACTGAAATATCACGGGGCTCCAAAACTCTGATGGGGCTTGCAATTATTATGTTTATCTCATTGACAACAAACAAGTTAAATGAAACAATCCCCGGATTCATAACGGTTTCAGATTCAAGTCTTCCTTTTTTTGCCGCTTATTAATCTGCAATGACTTGAATTGTGAAATCTTTGCCGTATATTGTTTGGAAATTATTTGAACAATACGGGTTTTATGCTTAAAAAGACCAAGGCGAAGCGAGTCAAGGAGAATCCCGGAACAATTGGCGGCTTTTGGAAGCTTGCTGACGAGGCCGTCTCCGAATATCAGAAGAACATAAAGTCTGCGAAAAAGAAAAAAGATTCTCTCGCACTCCTTCTCGAGCTTGAAGCCCAGGTCAATGCATCCCAAATACCAGATTTTGTATCCGAGAATTTCATAACTCCGTATTTGACACCAGAAAAGGACAAGGTGACTGTTGTTTTCGACGGGCTTGACGGGAAGGGGTTTGCCGATTGGCTTATTCTTTTCGACAAGGAGAAAAAGCATCTTAAGCTTAATACGGTTTCGATAGTTGCCTATTCGAAGTCGCTTCTCGGGTCTGACGAGGATTTGGCAAAGCTTGACAAGGTGGAGAATTTCACCGAGTTCCGCCTGCTTTCGTTCAAGAAAGAGCTTGCCAAGATGCCACAGCAGTACCATATGTTTTTGGCGCTTCTGAAGGGGGTTGCCGATGCGACGTCAATATGCATTTCGGACTCGAAAAGTCCGGCGGCCGTCAAGCAAGATGATCATTGCGCTTTCTATACGACTACCCTTTGGGCGTTCAAGCAGTTCGAGGAGTTTTATCAGAAATTCCAAAACAGAAGCATCCGCGCCGACTACTATATGATTTGGCATGAGGGCGAATGGATTGAGCCCTAGATTTGCCAGGCTGAAGTTCTTCCTACTCTCAGCAATCCGGACTATTGCCGATGTCCATTCCGAAGACATTTTTCAATGAAATCCAGCTTTCAGGAAAAAATAACCCCATTCTACGAGTGTCTTATAGATCGCTCGAATCCCGATGATCCGCTTGGCAGAATGCTTTTATCCTCGAATGAGGAGCTTGTCTCCTTTCCTGACGAGTGCGAAGATCCTATAAGCGAAGCGCTCGTTGCGAAATCTGCAGGCGGGCGCCTCATACATAGATACAAAGACCGCGCTCTTCTCCTCCTGACCGATTCATGTCCGGCACACTGCCGTTTCTGTTTTAGAAAATGCAGAAACAGTTATCGAAGGGGAGACATATCCGAATGCGAATTCTCCGAGGCTCTAGAATATATTTCCGGACATTCCTGCATCCGTGAAATAATACTAAGTGGCGGCGATCCTCTTTCCATCCCGGATGAGAGGCTGACGGAGATTTGCGCGAAGCTGAGGGAGTCGGGAGATCTTCGGATAAGACTGCACAGCAGATATCCGGTCTATGACCCGGAGAGGATAATTTCAAGTCCCAAGCTCGGTGCTCTATTCGATGCTGTCATGCTTCATGTGAACCACAGCCGCGAGATTACCCCTGAATTCGAGCAGGCAGTCCGCCTTCTTTCCGCATCGTGCCCTCTCTTCAATCAGGCTGTTCTGCTTAAAGGTGTGAACGACAGCACTGAAGAAATTGAAAATCTCTCCAGGAAGCTCTTTGCAGTGGGAGTCACGCCAGCCTATCTGCACATGATGGATCTTGTGACAGGTGGAAGGCATTTCATGCTTCCCCTCGAAAAAGCGCAAGAGCTGATTGCAGGACTTGAAGCGAGAATCCCCCTCTTCATGATTCCAAAGCTGATTCTCGAACTGCCCGGGGGAAAAGGAAAGATTACGCTCTCTGCGAACTGCGAATTTCGCAGAGACAGGGCAGGTGACCTCCTCTTCAAATCTCCTCTTGACGGCAAGCAAATTGTCTATCCGGATTTTTTCAGAAGCCAGATTTTCTGACGCGCTCTAGTTTTTCATTTTAATAATTTCAAATTGTGAATTTATTTTCCTTGAAAAACTATATCAGGAATCAGTCGCTGATTCCTGTGGTTGAAACCATAGGCTCAGATGTCCGAACCTCCGTGATTTTCAGTGGCACTTTTGGTCTTGAGTATGGCGGTTTTTCCGAAACTGCCTCTTCTTGAGCCGTTCTCGGAAAGAACGGCATACTTTTCCGAAACGCCTTCTTTACGCTTCCTCCTGTGCCACTTTCGGCGAAAGTGGCATACTTGCCAAAAAGTGCCACTTTCATTTTCACATGTCAAATCGGATAAGGAGCAAGAATCAAATATTGTTCAGCACTCGTTACCGGTGCTGAAAACAATCGCAGATAAAAATCCCTCTTTTGAAAAGATAAATTGATGATGCAAATTCCCAAGGTCACC
>DYRX01000031.1 GCA_020718525.1 Victivallis vadensis | reverse complement strand
GCCGACGCTGTCGTCCATATGGCGGCAATCCCCACCCCATCGCGCGGATCTTCAAGAGAAATCATGCGCATCAATGTGCTGGGAAGCTTCAACGTCTTCAGCGCGGCAGTTCAGAATCGAGCAGACAATTGTCCGGGCAAGCTCCAATTGCATAACACTGAATCGAGGAAGGAACCGGAGAAAAGGCATGAACAGAAGAAGAAATACATCATACTTGAAGCTATGATGGACACACCTGGATTTTTCCGACTGTGTTTCCGCTGTCCGCCTCGCACTGACGTCCGAGATCTCAGGATGCGTAAAATTTTCCTGACAGGTCAAGACAACGGAAAAGGCGTTGAAACAATGCGAATTGCAAGATTAAAGTTGAAGACAGCCTGAAGACTGGACCGCATTCCCAGAACGTTGAACTTTATCCAGCACCAAGACTGAAACTCATATCTAGCCCTTGAATTGCATAGGTCTAAGCATATAGTTCAGACGATGGCGCGGATCCGTTCAGTATGGATTATTGAAACTTAATCGGGGACGCTGTCGCTGGATGCCTGCGCGAAAGAGCAGAGACAACTAGGGTTCGGCTTCGGATTCAGAATTCAATCGTCCACGATGCAGTTTCCGGCTCCGATACTGAAATCCCGCGGAGTTCGCTTGAAATTTTCATTCGCGCTTGGCGTCCATATTCACAGCCTGGAGGATAGAAAAAATGAGCAATGCAGTGATGGTTCTTGAGAACGGATTCGAAGAGATCGAAGCGATAATTCCGGCGGATATCCTGAGACGGATCGGAGTGGAGGTCTATCTCGCGTCATCTTCAAATCCGGTTCCGGGTTCGCATGGAATAGAAATAGTTCCGGACACGGACATTGACACGGCGCTTGCGAATCACTTCGACTGCCTCATCCTACCAGGCGGCATTCCAGGCTCCACCAATCTGCGGGACAATCCCAAGGTCATCGAGCTGATAGTCAAAATATTTTCAGAGGGCGGGATTGTCGCCGCGATCTGCGCCGCTCCCATCGCACTTGCAAGGGCTGGAATATTGAAGGGGAAAAAAGCAACCTGCTATCCCTCCTTCAAATCCGAGCTCGGTGGCGGAGTCCTCTACACTGCCGCATCGGTCGAGACATCCGGCAACATAATAACGGCGCGCGGAGCGGGGACATCCTTCGAGTTCACCGCCAAGATCGCGGAAATGCTCGGACTCAGCGAGAAACTCGTTCAAACGTATTCAAATATGTTCGTCAAATGAGTTTCAAGCTCCTTGCCAAATGCCCAGATAGCTCCGCGAGAGCCGGTCTTCTCCAGACGGCAAGAGGAGAAATCGAAACGCCAGTTTTCATGCCTGTCGGCACAAGGGGGACAGTCAAGGGGGTGCTTCCCAAGGATCTCGAAGTGCTTGGCGCGCAAATAATTCTCGGCAACACATATCATCTCTTCACAAGACCCGGAATTGAAGTCATCGCCAATGCAGGAGGACTCCACAATTTCTGCGGCTGGGACAAGCCGATACTGACTGACAGCGGCGGATTCCAGGTCTTCAGCCTTGCCAAGCTCAGAAAAATCAGAGAAGACGGCGTGGAGTTTTCCTCGCACATAGACGGAACCAGGTTTTTCATGGGTCCGAATGAGTCTATGCAAATCCAGAAGGTGCTCGGCTCCGACATCGCGATGGCGTTTGACGACTGCACTCCATATCCATGCAGTTTCGAGGATGCGTCAAAGTCCCTCGAGACTACATTGAAATGGGAGCGGATATCGCGCGACTACAAAATGGGAGACGGGCAGAAGGTCTTCGGCATCGTGCAGGGATCGGTCTACCGCGAACTGCGGGAAAGATCCGTGAAGGAACTGATTGACATGGATTTCGACTCCTATGCAATTGGCGGTCTGAGCGTTGGCGAGCCGGAGGAGTCAATGTTCGAATGCATTTCCTGGACGGCGCCTCTTCTGCCTGAAAACAAGGCCAGATACCTGATGGGCTCCGGAACTCCCGCGCAAATCGTCAGAGCCGTCTCCCTGGGTATTGACATGTTCGACTGCGTCATCCCGACTAGAATTGCGAGGCACGGGAGCGCGTATCTCTCGGACGGAACCGACATTCCGATAAAGGCGGCAAAGTATGCGAAAGACATCTCCCCGATAGATCCGGGATGCCTCTGCTATGCCTGCTCAAAATTCTCCCGCTCCTATATAAGGCATCTCCTAAATGTCGGAGAAATGCTGGGCGTGATTCTGCTGAGCATCCACAATCTGCATTGCTATCTTGAGCTTATGCGGCGGATCCGTGCGGCAATACTCGAGGGTGATTTTGCGAATTTCGCTAGTTCGTTCCTTGGATCCAAGCGGATCCTTTGAACCGATATTTTAATATCTGAAGAAAAAAAAGGTGTAAACGACAATGAAGACAGTGCTGGTTACAGGAAGCAGTGGACTGATCGGATCTGAATGCGTAACTCATTTCGAGTCAAGAGGATGGCAAGTCCTGGGCATTGACAACAACATGAGGAAGAGTTTTTTTGGTCAGGACGGGGACACGAGCTGGAATCTGCAGAGGATCAAAAAGCTCTGCCGCAGTTTCGAGCATTTCGATCTTGACATACGCGACAGGAACGCGATGCTGAAATTCTTCGAGGATAAAAAACCAGATTTCACAATACACTGCGCGGCTCAGCCAAGCCATGACCTTGCCGCTTCAAGACCTTTCGACGACTTCGACGTCAACGCTGTCGGCACATTGAACATCCTCGAGTCTTCCAGGCGCTTCTCTCCTGAATCTCCGCTTTGCTACATGAGCACAAACAAGGTTTACGGCGACACGCCGAACCGGCTCAAGCTGAAGGAGCTCGAAAGCAGATGGGACTACGCCGACCCGCGCGACTACGATGGAATCGCGGAAGACATGTCCATTGACAATTCTTTGCACAGCATTTTCGGCGCGAGCAAGGTCGCCGCAGACGTTATGGTCCAGGAATATGGACGCTATTTTTCCATGCCGACAGCATGCTACAGAGGAGGATGCCTTACTGGTCCGGCACATTCGGCCGCAGAACTGCATGGTTTTCTTGCATACCTCATAAAGTGCGTGAAAGAGGGGAGAAAATACAGAGTCTTCGGATACAAGGGCAAGCAAGTCAGAGACAACATCCACTCTCACGACGTCTGCCGCGCATTTGAGGAGTTCTATGAAAAGCCCAGATGCGGGGAGGCCTACAACTTAGGCGGCGGTCGCGCAAACAGCGTTTCGATGCTTGAATCAATCCGCATGGCGGAGGAGCTAGCCGGAAAAAAATTGGACTGGGAATATCTAGAGCAAAACAGAAAGGGAGACCACATCTGCTACATTTCCAATCTCGGAAAGCTTCAGGAGCACTATCCAAATTGGAAGATCACCAGGAGCATAGGCGATATTTTCTCGGAGATTCACGCTGGGATGTCATGACACAGACAATCCCAATATATGCCATTATCATCACGATGGACATTGGAAATATCTGCAGTCACGGATGATTTTATCGGACCGTTTCCGCAGCTTCCATAGTAGTGGAAATATTGGATGTGCCTGCGCGGAATGATTTCCGCCGAGCAGATCGAGAGCTGAATCCGGTGCCTTGCATCACTTTTTTGAGATGCAAACGCTCGCCAAAAGGAAGAACACATGAAAGATAAAAAAGAAAAAGCCGGGACAAGCCCATGCCTCGCAGAGGGATTTGGGACATTCGCCCTTGTCTTCGCCGGATGCGGGGCAATCGTAGTCAACGACGCCTTTCCTGGATCGCTCGGGCATCTTGGAGTCTCTTTGGTTTTTGGTCTTGTTGTTATGGCGATGATATATTCGGTCGGAAACATTTCTGGTGCTCATTTAAACCCGGCTGTGACGCTCGGATTTCTCTTTGCAGGCAGATTCGACAGGCGCATGGCGCCAGGCTATATCGCCAGCCAGCTTCTTGGTGCCTTCATTGCCGCCGCCATGCTGAAATGCCTTTTTCCGCAAAGCGCCAATCTTGGCGCCACATTGCCAGGCCTGGGCATCATGCAGGCATTTTTCGTTGAGCTGATTCTTTCTTTTCTGCTCATGTTCGTCATTCTGAACGTCTCGACCGGACACATGGAAAAGGGAATAATGGCGGGCGTGGCGGTCGGGGGAACGATCGCGTTCGAGGCTCTTCTGGGCGGACCTATTAGCGGTGCATCCATGAATCCGGCGCGCTCGCTGGCTCCTGCGATTTTATCAGGACAGATATCATCGTTGTGGATCTACATTGCCGCACCTCTACTGGGCACCTGTCTGGCGCATCCGACCTGCAGGTGGATTCAAGGATCCAACTGCTGTATCGAAAACAATAGAAAAGATGGAGGTCTTGCAAATGAACAGGAGAATTAGCGTCCTTTTTCTGTGCACCGGAAATTCTTGCCGAAGCCAGATGGCAGAGGGACTTTGCCGCCATTTGCGAGGAGATCTAATTGACGCCGCTTCGGCAGGCATCGAAACGCACGGTCTCAATCCTTTTGCCGTAGAGGCAATGAAAGAAATCGGAATAGACATATCTGGGCATAAGAGCAAGAAGCTCGCCGACCTCGGCCCACGCGATTTCGACTATGTCGTCACTGTATGCGGGCATGCGAATGAGACATGTCCCTTCTTTCCTGCCAAGACAAAGGTCATTCACCGCGGGTTCGACGACCCACCTAAGCTTGCGGTCAACGCATCCTCCAGGGAAGAGGCTCTCTCACACTACAGGCGGGTCAGAGACGAAATACGTGACTTTATCCTTTCCCTGCCGGAATCCTTGGAGGCATAGGCCAGACACAGCCGCGTCAATTTGATCTTAGGATAAGCTGGCAGTTAACGAAGGAGACCTGTCTTGCTCTGTGAAAATAAAGACGGCTGGCATATGAAGTATGCCGTCGAGCCAGATAAGATTGGACTCGAATTCAGGAAAATTGTCCTGGATCCGGAGTCATTTTTCCAGACTGCCATTATTCTGAAGGACTCGCGCAGTGTCAAAGCTGGAATGGCCTCTCTCTCTTCCGGACGCAAAATTTTTCTCAAACGATATAACTGCAGATCATTCTGCCATTCCCTCAGATGCTCCTTCAAGGAATCCAGAGCTTTGCGCAGTTTCAACGCTGGTCTCAGATATTCCGGAATCGGAGCAATGGTGCCGGAAGTTCTGGGACTGCGATATCCGTCTAGTTTTTTCAGCATGAAGCCATCCTACCTTTTCCTTGCCGCAGCCGAGTCAAGCATGCCATGCCAGGATTTCTTTTATATGGCAATGAGTCAGAAGAGTTTGATGGACAGATACATACACAAGATTGGCTCGCTTCTCCGCAAGATTCACGATCATGGACTGATGCATGGAGACACTAAACTGAGCAATTTCTACATCGTCGCTCAAAACGATGCCTGCGACGATTTCGAGATTGGACTCTGGGATTTCGACTCTACGTTTGCGTGCAATCTTCCTCTGCCGCCATCTAAAAGAGTAAGAGATCTTGGCAGAACAGTCTCCTCATTCAAAGAAATGGCGCGGAGGACAGGCGCGGATCTGGAGCTCCGTGAAATTGCATTGAAAATCCTCTCGGCATACGGCGAATATTTTCCAAACGATGGTATCTTTCTCGTCGAAAAAGAGGCGATGCGGCGCTTTTCCGCAGGCAGGAGGCGAAAACTGGCATGATTTGGACAAACGAAAACGACAGGCTCATTCTCTCATCGCTAGGTCTGGCTGATCTGGAGCATTTCTGGAACATCGAAACTTCCGCCGTCGGAGTCGAATACAAGCATTTGAGCGAAAAAGCAAGCAAGTGCGGAAAGTCCCACAGAAGAACAAGCTGTATAAGGGCGAAAGGTGCCAGATACTACATAAAACGCGCTTGCGGAGACTTCTGCGCGCCAATAAAAAAAGAGTTCGACATCCTGGCTCCTCTGGCTTCGCTGGGAGTCTGCACGCCAGTTCTGGCGGCACACCATTTCGATTCGGCTTCCAAGAAAATGCTTCTCCTTTACAAAAACCTGACAGGCTATCACTCCCTGAAGAAGCTTTATGATGGAAACGCATCCCCGGACGCAATGGCCGACTTCCAGGTGAGGAAAAGATCCATCGTCAGGGAAGTCCTGGAAATGAGAGACAAAATCAATTCGGCGGGACTCATTTACAGAGCCTGGGACAGATCACATGTATTTGTGAAATATAAATCTTCGGGAGTGGCGATCCTTGATCTCGAGCACCTTGACAAGATTTCCGATTTGAGCTTCATGCTTTCAAATCCTGTCTCCTTCGCATTCATCAGGTGGCTTGAATGGAGGCAGTTCAGAAGACTTCTTGGCTCCCGTGTATATACCAGGGCGCTTCTCAGGCAGATCGCTTCCGAGGGAGTCAGACCGCCATGTACATGAAGGAGAAAGAATCGTGGTACGTCTGGACGGACATTGAGAGAGACCCCGCTCAGAACATGGCGATTGACGAATCGCTGTTTCTAAAAATCCCGGGCTTTTCCGGCACTCCACTGCTCAGGACATACGGATGGGACTCTCCTTCAATCTCCATTGGCAGATCTCAGATATACCCGGACGAATATGCCAAGTCCCACTCGATTGTGAGAAGAATAAGCGGCGGTGGAATCGTATTTCATGGAAGCGATTTCACATACAGTATATTTATCCCGAACGGGCACAAAATATTCGAAATGGGACGGATGGACTGCTACCGGATACTGCATCATCCCGTCGTTTCGTTCTATAAGAAGATGGGAATTGATGCGACCCTTGCAAAGAGCTCCGGAATGCCTGCCGACAAATCGAGGATGCAGTGCTTTGTTGCGCCTGCACAATACGATGTCGTCTCAAAAAACGGCAAGCTGGCGGGTGCCGCCCAGCGCAGGGGCAGAGCTGGAATACTCCATCAGGGGAGCCTGAAGCTGGATGGAATCTCCCAGTCGCGTGTCAGGATACTGCGCAACTTCATTGACGCATTCGAATCCTGGTTCAGAGTCGCCTTCGTGAAATTTCCGCTTGACGCCGAACTGTTTTCTGTTGCCGACTCCCTCGCGGAGACCAGGTATTCAAGCAGATCATGGAACGTTTCAGGAGAATATAATTGAGCTCTTTTTCGTCAGCCAGTTTTGTGGAGCCGGACTTCTCCGCAAAAAAGACAATCGAGGAACTCGTGCCGAGCGATCCACTCCTGTCCTGCGAATATTGCTTCACAAACATCTACTCCTGGAGAAAATCATGCGGAACAAAGTGGGCCGTATTCGAAGACTGCCTCACCGCCATCTACGAGCTTGAAGACGAAGTCCTGATGCCAGCAGGCATAAAAATATCTCCCGACAAGCTTGCCGCCTTCTTTGACGCCGTATTCCCGGCCGGCGAAGGCACCCTAGCTCATGTTCCAAAAAGTTACCTGCTTGACAATCCTGAGACATGCAAGTATTTCTCGGCTGAGGAGTCCCGCGACCACGCTGAATACCTGCACAAAACGGAAAATCTGGCATTCCTGAAGGGCGAAGCCTTCCACAAGAAAAAGAATCTCGTCTCCCAATTCATCAGAAACAATCCGGACTGCAGATCATTTCCCCTTTCCGCAGACGATCTCTCCGACTGCCTCCGTCTGACGGACGAATGGATGCTCGGAAAAGACTCATCCGTTCTTGGCGTCATGGAAGAGGCGTCGGCCATCAGGGAAAGCCTCGAACACTTCTCTGAACTTGGAATCGAGGGCGTGGCAATTTCGGCAGGCGGACGGATCTGCGCATTTTCCGTATGGACGGTTTTCAATGGGACATGCATTGTCCATTATGAGAAATATGACAGGTCAAAGAAGGGAAGTGCGCAGGCGATAAATCTGGAGACAGCCAAGTCTGTGCTTGGAAGATGCGACTACATAAACAGAGAGCAGGATCTGGGAATCGAGCCGCTGAGAAAGGCCAAAATCTCATACAGGCCAGACTTGCTAGCGACAGACTTCGTACTGAAGCGCCTTCGATAAAACAAAAATAAATGAGATCGCCACATGCCTTGTCCGAATCTTCAAATTAAAAAGAATCTGATCCGCGAAGGGAGAGCCGCACGTCTCCTGCATCCATGGATTTTTTCAGGCGCAATATCGCAGGCACCATCAGGCATTGAGCCTGGCTCTGTCGTGAGGGTGACGGATGCCGCCGGAGAGTTCGTCGGATACGGGCATTTCAATCCTCTCAGCAGTATAGCCGTCAGGCTTCTCTCATTCGATGAAGACAAGTTTCCAGACAATGCGTTCTTCTTTGAAAAAATCCGCGATTCGATTATGCGCAGGCGAGGTTTTCCCATCAGATCCGATGCGCGGCGCCTGATTTTTTCCGAATCAGACCTTCTGCCCGGACTAATCGTTGACAGATATGCCTCTGTCCATGTCGTTCAGACTCTCACAGCAGGCATGGATCGCATCAAGGGCGAGATCTGTTCTGCAATTGCCGAAATTGACGGAGCCGAGACAATCATCGAGCGCAACGACTGCGAAATTCGCAAGCTTGAAGGACTTGAGCCGCGAAAATCTGTCCTCATGGGAAAAGCTCCAGAGCCTGAAGCGATACTGATACATGAGAATAATTTCAGATTCGAGCTTGAACCATTTTCCGGACAGAAGACCGGATTCTACATGGATCAGAGGGAAAACAGGGCGGCAGTCGCGTCTTACGTTGCTCCTGGCATGGAAATGCTCGACTGTTTTTCATTCAGCGGCGGCTTCAGCGTCTATGCCTCAGGAGCCGGGGCGGCGTCTCTCACACTGCTTGACGAATCCGAATCCTCTCTCGCTCTTGCGCGCCGCAACCTTTCAAACAATCCCGGATCTGCAAAGACAACGGTCTTTATCCGGGCAAACGCGTTCAAGGCTTTGCGAGAATTCAGAGACTCCAGGAAAAGCTTCGACATGATTATCCTTGATCCTCCAAAATTCGCACCGAGCTCTTCGGATGTGGAAAAGGCATATCGCGCCTACAAGGACATCAACTTGTTTGCGCTCAAGCTTCTCAAGCCTGGTGGAATTCTTGCAACATTTTCATGCTCGTCTGGCTTTCAGAGGCAGAAATTTTTCGAGGTGCTCTGCGCCGCATCGAGGGATGCTGGAAGATGTGTTTCGATTGTCTCGTCTCTTACGCAGGCATGCGACCACCCGATCAGAATCGGCTTCCCAGAATCGGAATACCTCAAGGGATTCATCCTAAAAGCTCTTGATTGATTTTGTCCGTTCCAATCACCGCACTACTTCAAAGAATCTCAGGCAGTGTTTAAGCCGCAGTGTTACCGGAACGAAGGATTCGTTGCGAAACAACTTTGACATTTGCCGCCAATGATTTTGAGCTGATTATTCTGACATGAAGGAGGAACATGTCGGGACTGTCCTCACCAAAATCAGCTGTCCACAGCCTGATGAAAAGGCACGGATGGAAAAAAGTCAAATCAGAAAATGTATCGGCTGTCTGGAAAATGTCGTAAAACATATCCAGCAGGAATCAGCGACGTATTCCTGATATAGTTTTTCATGGAAAATAAATTCACAATATGAATTTATTAAAATGAAAAACATGTAGTCCATTATTTATGTAAGTCGTTGATAATCAACAGGGTCATTTTTTTTGCGCGAAATATGGGCTAGATTCGCATGAGGATTTTGATGAAGTGCGGAACCTGCCTGATTTTCACTTGTAAATGTGATATCTGGATGATTTTTGTCTGAATTTCTCAATTTCCTCCTGCCATAGGGTTGTTATTTTTTTTGAATCCATTCCTGCGCTGATCTGCTTCCTCACGCATGCCTTGCCAATAGCCTTGTCAATCATTTTAAGCCGGTCTTCCTTGCCCGGGGCGGTCCATGCGAATTTCGCAGGATATGTGTCCCGCAGATGGCATATGATTGATATTTCGGTGGAAGCGGGTCTGAAGCGTTCAGGATTTTTCACATCAATGAGGATTCCGTGATTGTTCTGTTTCGAGAACATTCCTTTCTGGGGGACAAAGTCAAATGGTGTGAAGACGACGCCTGGCAGTCCAAGGGCGTTCAGAGCCTTTGCGGATTTGACTGAGTCAAGCCATGGAGCGGCGATGATCTGGAAAGATCTGCTTGTGCCGATTCCGATTGAGACCAGGGACATCTCGCCGATGGTTCCTGTCGCGCCAAAGCAGTATGCCGACTTGCAGTCCGGAATGTTTGGCGAAGGGGGGACCCAGGGCAGTCCAGTCTTTTCCCAGCTCATCCCTCGGCGATAGTTGTACATCGGGATTATTGTCAGATTGCAGTTGATCTTCTCTTCATTGTTCAGATATCTTGCGAGCTCTCCGACAGTGAGTCCGTAGGCTCTCGGAATCGGGAAAAGTCCGATGAATGAGAGGAGATCTTTTTCAACAATGGGACCGTCAATGGCCGAGGCTCCAAGCGGATTTGGTCTGTCGAGGACTATGACCTCCTTGCCGGCGGCGGCTGCCGCGCTCATGCATTCGGCCAGATGCCATATGTAAGTATAAGCCCTGCTTCCGACATCCTGAATATCATATACGATGACATCTATCTTTGAGAGAGCCTCCTTTGTCGGACGATGCCCGTTTGCTCCGTAAAGGGTGTATATCGGCAGTCCTGTTCTAGGATCTTTTCCGCCTGGAACTGTCTCGCCCGCCGCAATGTCTCCTCTAATTCCGTGTTCCGGCGCAAAAAGGGCGACCAGATTGATGTTCGGATTCGAATGCATCAGGTCTATCGTGGATTTTCCGCTTGCGTCAACTCCGGTCTGATTAGTGACAAGCGCGACGCGCTTCCCCTTGACGAAATCGGTGTATTTCGACAAGAAGACCTCGAGTCCGGAATAGACTCTGGCGTCGAGGGGGGATGTCGTAAGAGCGCATACTGAGAGAAGGATCAGAGATTGCAAAAAAACTTTGATAAAAAATTTCACTTGACAATTCCCCTTGGCTTTTGCTTTTGACTTGGAACTTTATCGTTCCGCGCATTAAATTGAATCCCGTGCATGATATTTCAAACCGTCCCGGATCAAATAAAGGATTTTTTATGCTCTACAAGACGGATGAGGAGAAGCTTGAGGTCGCTTTTGAGGAGGCCGTTGCCGGACTTCGCGAGGGCGGCATTCCGATTGGAGCGGCGTTGTTCTCTGAGGAAGGAGTTCTGCTTGGCAGGGGCCACAACAGGCGTGTTCAGGATTCTGATCCAGCAATGCATGCCGAGACAAACGCCTTTAAAAACGCAGGAAGGCAAAGGAATTACAGGAAGACTGTAATGGCGACGACTCTTTCCCCATGCTGGTTCTGCTCGGGGCTCGTGAAGCAGTTTAAGATCGGGAGAGTCATCGTGGGCGAATCGCGAACTTTCAAAGGCGGAGACGGCTGGCTAGCGGAAAACGGCGTGGCAGTGACTGATCTTGATTCAGAGAAGTGCAGGAAACTGCTCGCTGAATACATTTCAAAAAATCCGGAAATATGGAACGAGGACATTGGGGAGTGAGCTGACAATCAGGATAAACGGAAGCTCCGTCGAGGCGAATCGCGGGGAAAGCGTATTGGATGCCGCCAAAAGGGCTGGAATAGACATTCCTTCTCTTTGCCGAGGACCGGAAGGCATCGAGCCTGAGCCGTCCTGCATGCTTTGTCTGGTGAAAAGCCTGAAAGACGGCTCCATATTTCCGTCCTGCTCAGCCGCTGTGAAGGAAGGCATGGATGTCTCGGCGGAAAGCCCGGAAATATTTGAACTGCGCAAAACTGCGCTGGAGCTGGTTTTGGAGGAGCATCAAGGGGACTGTGAAGCGCCGTGCAGAAGGGCGTGCCCGGCAAATATGGACATTCCTCTCATGCTTGATGCCCTATCCCGCAGAGACATGCACTCTGCCGCAAAAATCGTTTTCGAAGAAATTCCGATTCCTTCGACGCTGGGGAGAATATGTCCTGCACCATGCGAAAAGCATTGCCGCCGTAAAAGATTGGACTCGCCACTCCCGATTTGCCAGATCAAAAGAAGCGTAGGGGACTATTTCATCCATGACGCAGACCGTCTTCCGCTAAGCTTTCAGCGCAGATCGGATCTTAAAATTGCCGTGATTGGTTCCGGACCATGCGGAATTGGTGCGGCATGGCTTTTTTCCAGAAGAGGAGTCCAGAGCACAATTTTCGAGAAGGCGGATATTTTCGGGGTTTCATTGAGGCGGGCTCTCAATGCGAAGGGCTTTTCTGAATCATTCATTGGTTCAGAAATTGCGAATCTCGCAAAATTTGGAATTTCACTGAAGTCCTCCTTCGATGTGGAAGTCCAGGAGAATCTGTCGGAAATCATGCAGGCATTTGATGCCATCATCCTGTGTACGGGAATGGCTCCCAGGCTTTCTTTGCCGGATCTCGCCCTTGCCCAGCATGGGATTCCGAAAACTGACGACCATTTCAGGACTTCAGTGGGCAGGCTTTATTCCGCTCTGAGGGCTGGCGGCCCTTTCAAAATGGCTGTCAAGGCAATGGCACAAGGCGCGGAAATCGCAGATTTTGTCCTTTCAGATTTGTGCTATTCCAAGGAGATGAGACCGCAGTTTGACTCAAGAATGTCGGATCTTGACGAGGCCGAATTTGCGGAATTCGCAAAGCGCTCGCCGGTGAAAGCCGCATTGGCGGGCTCAAGTCCCGCGTCGGATCTAGATGATATTGAAGCTGTTGCGCAAGAATCACTGCGATGTTTTCAATGCTCATGTGCAAAAAAGGACAAGTGTGGACTGCGCGATCTTGCTTCTGGACATTCTGTGTCCCAGACCCGCAAGCGCAGGAAGAAGCGGGGACCATATTCTGCAGAGATTGCAAATGTTGAAGGCGGAGTTCTGGTTTTTGAGCCCGGCAAATGCGTCAAATGCGGGGTATGCGCCAGGCTTTCCAGAAAAAATGGGGAAAAAGTCGGTTTTTCGTTCAGTGGCAGAGGTGTGTCGAGCAGGATTGTGGTTCCGCTCGGTTATGCTTTTGAAACTGCAATCAGTGCAAAACACAGGGACTATGCCTCTGCCTGTCCGACTGGCGCTCTTTCCGTCCGGGAGCTTGAACATAAACAATAGATGGTTTACAGTTATAGACATGCGCTTTTATACCGAGGTCTAATTTTGTCAGATGGGGGAGCCACTGAAGAGGGGAAAAATGAAGTCTGCTTTTGATGATAATTGCCATCTCAGCCTGAAATGCGGGAACTGCGGAGAGCTCTTCGACTGCATCCTTTCGGCGGATTCGCCTGCCATATGCCCTTTTTGCGGACATGTCTATGACGGCCGGACTGAGGAGCTTCCAAAACCGGCAGATCCAATTTTTGATCCTGCGTCTCCTGTTGGATATTTCACTTTTTTCCCTCCTGAAGACGACGGACTCATCTGATGGACAAGCAATTCAAAGAATTCACATACGGGGCTTGGCGCTTTTTTGCCAGGGAGCCTGAGATGATCTCGTCATGGATCGGATCATATCAGACGCTCATGCATGAGTCTCCGGTCAAGTCCAACCGCAACAGAACTGTCTTTGCATTTGAAGCTGGGGGGCGGCGCTTTTATGCGAAGCTTTCCAATCCTGAGGGCAAGGCTCAGCAAATTCTTTCGCGTATCAAATCCAAGGCGGCAAAGGAGGCGGAAGCCTTCATTTTGCTGGAATCGCTTTCAATTCCATGCGCCAGACTGGAGGCGTGGGGAAGTTCAGGGCATCTCAGCATGATTGTCACTGAGGAGGTTGCTGGTGCAGTCCCGGCGAGGAACTACTGGTTCGAAACTGCTTCGAAAGGAAAGGAGAGGGAAGCTTTTCTTTCCGCTCTTTCCGGGCTACTGAGGCTTTTAATATCGCGGGGAATAAGCCATCCGGATCTTCATGCTGGAAATATCCTCATAGTTCCGGCGGAGATGAGGCTCGTATTGGTTGACTGCGTTGGAATCGTCAGAAAGAGGAACTATAATGACAATCATGTCTTCAATACGCTGAGAACTCTTGGATTCATGCGGGGAGAACTTGACGAGAAAGAGGGTACGGCGCTTGTGTTGTCGCTTCTGGGGGATGCGTCGAATATCAGCAAGGCCTTGGAAACTTGGATGAAGATAATTGAATTCGAGGAAAGAGACACTCTGAAGAGCTGGCCGAAGCGCAGACGTCAGATTGAGGCTGACGATCCGAGATTTGTCATTCGCTCTGGCGACTATTTCATCCGTTGCTCCATAAGCGGTCTGCCGATGATGCGCGGAGAGGACATCTCGAACCTGGAGCAATGCGGACTGAGTTCAGTCAAAATGCCTTCCGCAGAGGCGGAGGAAAGGTGGCTTGCCTCGTTCATGAACGAATTCCTGAGGCGCAAGCCGGATCCCGGCGAAGCCATTGCGATAGGAATGGAGGAAGCTGGTATGCGAATTGTAATTGTACGGCAAAAGCACAATTAGGAAAAAAACTAAACTAGGGAGCCACTTGCAATTGGCTCTAAGGAGGAGAAAATGCCACTGATCAAGCTGGAAACGAATGTGAAGGCGGATTCCGCCGGCAAGGAACGACTGGCTTTGGAACTTTCCAGAGCCTGCGCGCAGTGCACAGGAAAGCCAGAGATCTATGTCGCTTCAATGATTGAGGATGACTGGACTATCGCATTTGCTGGAGCAGTCAAGAAGTCTGCGTTTGTAGAGGTCCGAGGCATTGGCGGACTCAGTCCGGCTGTGAACAAAAAACTCAGCGCCGCAGTATGTGAGATTCTCGACAGGGAGCTTGGAATAGCGCATGAGCATGTCTATCTGAATTTCATTGACGTTGCAGCATCAGACTGGGGATGGAAGTCTAGCACTTTCGGAGGATAGGCGCAGTGGAAACTTAAGTTGCGGAGATAAGAACTGAATTTTCTCCACACCCTGTCCTCCTGCGGGGACTGTGCGGGAATAAACTATTTGAGAAGGAGGTTCCAGCTTGCACCGTTGCCATAGACCGTGCCGGAAGTGAAATTGAAGCCGTCCATGACATATACCAGGACTTTTTTGGTGTTGCCATTTTCCCAGAGCAGATCAGTTTTGCCGTCGTTGTTGAAGTCAAGGCTGACATCAGTTTTGACGACTTTCCATTTAGTCACCGGATTTTTGTCGCTGAGTGTGTAGATTATTTTGCCCTGTATCATGGCAATGCCGTTCATCAGCCAGATCATGCCCTGTCCGTTGTCAGGATTCTCCCATAGGATGTCGGACTTCCCGTCCCCGTTGAAATCCCCTGCTTTAAGAAGCTTCCAGGACATATTGGTCTTCAAGTATGCGAGGGAAGAACTCTTGAGTCCGGCTCCGCCGTCGGCATTGCGGTTTTTCATAAGGTAGAGAAGTCCGCTTCTGGCATCCGGCAGAGACTCCATGAGAATGTCCGTTGCCCCGTTTCCATCGAAGTCGCCGTAGAGCTTGATTTCCCAGTTTGAAGCTTTGTCGAATATCTTCGCAGTGCCAAGTATGACGTTGCCGTTCATGAAATAGACGGAGCCGGTCTTTTCGGTCGAGTGTAGCCAGAATATGTCGTCCTTGCCGTCGCCGTCGAAGTCTGCGATTTTTTTGACTTCCCACGGCAGAGTGGCGGTGCATATTGACTTCGAGGAGAGGACTGCCATTCCGTTCATCAGATTCACGAGGAACTTGTTCGAACTTGTGCCGGGCAGTTTCCAGAGGATGTCGTCCTTTCCGTCGCTGTTGAAGTCGCCGCTTTTCTCGACAAGCCAGGGACCGCCGCTGTAGAGCGTGTCAATGCTTGCGACATTCGCGCCTTCGATCTTATATGCGAGGATTTTTCCGGAGGATGGCAGTCGCCATAGCATGTCGCATTTCTTGTCTCCGTCAAAATCTGCGAAATTCGCAGTCAGCCAGTTCAGATCGTCCTTCTGATACATATCGGCTGAAGAGGAGACAAGCTTACCATTCATGAAGTGGAGTCTGCCGAGTCCCGTTGAGCTGTTTTCTGCAAAGACATCGCTTTTGCCGTCGCCATCGAAGTCTTCGGGCGTGCGCTTCTTTGCGAAATTCGCAGTTGCCGTGGCATCGCTGGCAGGCATTGTGAAATTTGTCGTTGGGCTTGCGCTGTTGGAGAAGCTTCCGGCTGTAGCCGTCCAATGTGAAAAACAATAACCGAGCGGGGGAGGGTTGGCTGCGAGTGCGACGGTATCTGCTGATGCATAACATCCTCCACCGGAGCCACTTATGACGCTAAGCTCGAAGAGCCTTGTCGCTATGAAATTGTGTTCCGCGCTTCCGCCCGACGAAACTACGATCTGCGCACTGTCGCATCTGTAGGCAGTCAATTCGGCGTTCAATGTGAATGTTCCAGCTCCGCATGGTATCAAATACTCACCTTTCTGTATCGGGACTTCTATTCCGTTGCAGGACACGCTTCCGCAGGACAGCAAATTGCCACCGGTATCTTTGACGGCTCCGAAGACAGATCCGTTCGGATAGCCGCTCAAATCTGTAATTCTTAAGCTGTATCTTGCAGTTCCACTGAATTCTGCGGCAAGATTGGAGATTTTTGCGTAGTAAACTTGGGACTGAGTCGGATTGAAAATGAGCTCCTCGCCTCCGCCGGCAGGATTCTCGTTTCTTGTGGGGATGACTTGCGAAGCATCTGCTCTGTATATTCCGATGGATGTGTCGCATCCGCCTTCCTCGTCGAAAGTTTCCACTAGATACGAATGCCCGGCAATCGCATAGAAAACCGCCCAGTCAGTATCCAGAACATTATGAAAGCTCCTCTTCTGGATCTTTGCGTTTCCGATATATGAAGCATTCTGAATGCTGTCATCATTTTCAAAGATGTCTTGAAGCATTGAATCGTATTCAATGAATCCGCGAATCTGAAAAGAGCAGGCGCTTCCCGAGATTTCCTTTACGCGCAGATAATACCATCCGCTTTGAGGGACAGCCCAGCTCCAGATGGATTCTCCGAAGCCCTTGCCCCAGTCATCTGAAAGCAAAATGCTGTTCATATTGCCATCTATAAGCTCAATCGAGCAGTCATGATGCTGGGGAATCCCAAAAACTTCGAAGGACAACTGCTTGTCTTTTTCCGCCTCGAAACGGTAGAGCGCTCCGGAGGACTGAAAAGCTGTCAGGCCGTTTAATATTGTTCCGTCAATCGGTATTTCCGGGATTGGCAGGGGGCTGGACGAGGCATTCCCCGGTATTTCCGTATTGTAGTAAATCCTTATTGGAACAGGGGCTGAGACGGTCTCCGGCAATTCCGGGTTTCCAGCATATATGAAGCCGTTATAGATTCCATCGTCACCGAAAGCGCTAAATTCGCCTTGGTACCGCTCATTTTCGGAGTTCCATACGAGTGGGACGTTCTGCGCTGTCACAGTTTCAGGCGAGGCTAGATCGCTTCCGGGCGGCAGGACTTCAGCCCAGACTTGCGCTGGTGCTTCGCCCGACGCCGTTGTTATATCTGACGCCCAAATCAAGGCTTTTTCTCCGCTTGCTGCGCTTATGAATGCGGATGCCTTGCCGATGGAAGTCGGATCATCTCCAGTGAGAAAAGCCGGACCGATATATGCCTTTGCCGCCCTGTCTCCATCTTTTTTGCTGAAAATTCCGTCTCCGTCGTCGTCAAGAGAGAAATCTTTTGAGATGTTGAAGAGTCGCAACTTTTTGCAGGTATCATCGAAAGCGCTTTTAATGCTGTCCCCGCGTTCTATGGCTTTCCAGAAGTGGTGAGAAAAACATAACTCGGAGATCAGCATTTTCAAGAAGGATTGCCCTTCCGCGGTCGTCAGGATTATCCGCGGATAATTCACGTCAGCACAGGCGAGAAAGTCGTTGCTGTAGCATGAATCTACAATGAGTCTTACCTCGCAATCGCTTGTCGCCTGCAGTGTGTCCAGCCAGGCTTTCAAGATGGCAGGGCTAATAACATCGTTGTTTTCACAAAGCAAGCCGGTGCTATTGTTTTGGCCGACGAGGAAGATCGTGAGGGTGTTGATATCTCCATCGGATTTGCTCCAGTTCAAGATCGCGTCCTGCAGAGCCGTGGCCGACGGGGCGGAATATGCTCCTTCGACCGATGTGTCTTCGCAAAGGAATCTTATGTCGTCGGACGGGATTTTTCTTTTGATGCACATATTGTATGCGGATCTGCCTAAGTGCTTGATTATGAGCCATTCGAGTATGCCCCGCCCGCCATTGGCTGAAATGATCACCCTGTTTCTGCGTCCATCCTGATTGACAAGGATTTCGGCCGGCAACGATACCCCACCCCAGAGGTCCTGGGCGAAAACAATGATGACATAGGGCTGAACCTGCGTGCCTTCATCGAAACCTCCGTATTCAGCCTCCCATCTTTTTGTCCCGCTGTTCCAGGCAAATTCTATTTCAGACAGGGTCGTCACAGGAGAATCTCCGCTCGGCATATAGTTGGGCGGAATCACAACGCCCCAGACTCTCGATATTGCCGTTGTTGAACTCAGATCGGAGACCCATAGGCTTGCTTTGTTGCTGTTGACGAGAGTCAGGTCTTCACAGACATTTCCTATGACGGGTCTTGCGGATCCGACAATAGAGCTGAGACCGACTGGGGTTTGAGACAGATCGCCGGGATCGTGCATTTCGGCGGTCTGGAATCTGATCATCGAGTCAAATGCGTCCACAAATGCGTCAGCCACATTTGCACCAGTCGAGACGGCACCCCAGAAACTTTTTGAGAAGCTGACAAGTCCGCCTGAGATGAAATGGGTGAGCTCGCCCTGACCCGTCGAGCTTATCAGCAGGCGTTCAGTAGGAGAGTCTTCATAGAGAGGCTGTATAAAATCTCCCGAATAGCATGCATCGGCTATCACTGTAATTTTGCATTGCGGATGAGATGCTGAAAAGGCATCAAGCATCGCATCCAGTTCCGAGCCGGAAAGGGTGTCAGAGTTGCTCATTAGGAAAAGACCGTCAGGCTCTCCTGAAATATCTCTACCATGATCAACCAGATAAAGGACAAGTGAGGTTTCGTCAGAAGACACATGATTTTGTCCAGAAAGCGCCCAATTCAGATTGGAACTGCTCGGAAGCATGTCTTTTCCTGGCTTATCGTCGTAGCTCATATAGCATATGTCTTCCGGCATGAATCCCCTATAGGTCAGCGACTGGTACGCATCTTCTGCCAGGAAGGACGTGAGCGGCCAGACGCTGTCGTTCGGAGTTCTTCTTCCCGCCACGATGATCGCCTTGCCTGGACTTTCGACTCCGCCAGTTTCGATCACGTTCACCCAGGCATTCCCTTCATAAGTTCCATCGCTTGCAGTGATGCAGTCAGTGCCAGACTGAGACCCAGCAGTGTAAAGTCCAGTAGAAGGATTGATTGTTCCGCCGCTCGCATTGAGGGAGAGGCTCCAAAGCAGGCTTCCTGTCGGATTAAGGCATTCGAATTGGAGTGTAGAGCCTTCGAGCACTGTCGAAACGGCAGGACGAATGATTAGATGGCTGTCGGGATTTCTCAGATAGACAAGGCCGCCGTTGAGATATCCGCCAAGGAAGTCAATGTCGCCATCGCCGTCAATGTCTCCGGCACTTATTCTGAGATAGTTCGAGAAGTTGTCGTAAGTGCCAGTTAGAATCTTGCTCCTCAGCCACCAGCTTCCGCCTCCGAGATTTATGAATTCCCAAATTCTGCCGTTGATCGTAGAGGCGATGATGTCGTCGTCGCCATCGCTGTCAATGTCAATCGCGGCGAGACCTGTCGGATTCTCGACCGCCACGCCAAGAATATGATTTAGGACTGTTCCGCCGGAAAATGGTGACAACGGACTGCCGGTGTTTACGTATGCCCTGACTTTTCCGTCGGGCAGAAGGGCAATCAGGTCTTTTTTTGCGTCGCCGTTGACATCCGCGAAGGCCGGATAAACGGAGGCGGATGCTCCCGTGTCAATGCTCTCGACGATCGCATAAAGGGGAGTGTTCCATGCGCCGTCGGACGCATATACGCGCAGAATGCCGTCATCGCCTGAAACTGCGAAATCCGCAAGACCGTCACCATTCCAGTCCCCGAGAGTCGGATACGTATTAGCGCTCGGACGACTTGGGAAAGCCGACGGCATTGCCGCACGCTCGACAAGGTTCATCGCAAATGGAGTGCCTCTGTTTTCGTATATCTTCATTATGCCTCCAGCCGCACCGATGAAAAGATCAAAATCGCCATCCCCGTCCCAGTCACCAAGAGCTGGAGCGCTGTGACTGCCTATGTCAAATAAGCCTGGATCGGTGCCATTGGCGCTGAAGAAAAGGGGCGATGCGTCTCCTTCAAGATAGACATTCCTGTATCTGTCGTAAAACTGAGCATCATAGTCGAAGACAGCGGAACTCGCAATCGTCACTCCACCCTCAAGGACAAGGTCAGAGGAATTAGGATCGTAGTCCCGTCTATATTCCTCAATAAGCGTGTAGCCGTCGCCGTCGCCGTCGTAGTCAGCGCCGTTGCCAAGATTCCCGTAGTAGAAATACTCGAACCAGTCTGCAATGCCGTCGCTGTCGGAGTCCGCCGAGGAATCAAGGTAGTGCGCGACAGCCTCTGTGTTCTCTGTGATTGTGTATGAAAGACCACCGAGCGAGCGGTCAAACTCGTCGGTCTGCCGCACGCCGTTCAGTTTCCAGCAGATGAAGCGGTAGTTCCCGTTAGCACCCGCCTTGTCGGGCAGATTTATAACTGTGCCCTTGTAAACATACTGCCAGGTCGTGGCAAAGATTCCATCCGGATCGCTCTTGACCGTGCTTCTCGCCACGTTCGAGGAATTATAGTCTAGAATTGCGGAACTCGCAATTGTTACACCACCTTCAAGGACAAGGTCAGCGGAATTGGGATCATAGTCTCGCCTGTATTCCTCGATAAGCGTATAGCCGTCTCCGTCACCATCGTAGTCAGCGCCTTTGTCGAGATTTCCGCAGAAGAAGTACTCGAACCAGTCGGCGACTCCGTCGTCGTCAGTGTCCGCTGAAGAATCCACGTAGTGCGCGACAGCATCGGTATTCTCGGTGATGATGTATGAAAGTCCGCCCACAGAGCGGCCAAAGACGTCGGCCTGACGCACGCCGTTGAGCTTCCAGCATACGAAGCGGTAGTTGCCGTTTGCTCCAGCCTTGTCTGGCAGATTTATCAGCGTGCCCTTATACACGTACTGAGACGTTGCCGTGACAAGCCCAGCTGGCTCGCTGTAGATTTTGCTCAACGCTACAAGGTCGGAAATGTAGTCAATCGTCGCAGAACTCGCGATCGTGACACCACCCTCAAGGATGCTTTCTGAGATATTCGGATGATAGTCCCGGCGATATTCCTCGATAAGCGTGTATCCGTCGCCGTCGCTGTCTGATTCTGCGCCGTTTGCAAGAGTCTGATAGTAGTGTTGCTCGAACCAGTCGGCGATGCCGTCGCTGTCCGAGTCAATGCTCGAATCGAGGTAGTGCGCGGTTACGGTCATCTCCTCGTATGGGGAAAATGTATATGGATTGACAGCTCTGCCGCTCATATCCGTGTTGGGATATGTCGGCAAAATCTCGTCCCAGTAGCAGAAGCGGTAGTTGCCGCTAACCATCGGCGCCTCCAATGTGCTCATCTCGTCATCGGTGTCACATTGAGTCGTGCGATTGACAATGCCCGGCGGATCACTCAGCTCGGTTACATTGACAATGATGCCCGCCGACAAGCTCGAAGAGAAGCAGAAACAGAGAAAAAAGACAAGGAGGAAGAAATGCCTCACGCAAATACGCAAAGGCCGCAAAGACCGCAAAGGAGAGAGGAGGAAGGAGGGAGCAGGGGAATAGGGTTTAGGGGATAGGGAATGGGGTTTAGGGGATAGGGACTCGGGTTTAGGGGCTAGGGAATGGGGTTTAGGGGATAGGGAATCGGGTTTAGGGGCTAGGGACTCGGGGAAACTGTGGGAGCGAAGAAACTCCTTGCCGCTTAGCTGAATGGAACTATAGGGAGAAAAAACGGGAGAATGCAATGGGTTTCTAAAATAGTGCTTCTGCTCTTTGCCGCAACGCGGCATAGTAACATAGCCTATGGTTTTAACCATAGGAAAAACGGGACAAGAACAAGAGCGCGTGCTGAAGGCACGCAGTAAATCCTTTGCCGCCATGAGGACTCCGAGGACATCGAGGACGAATGAAAAAATACTGGACGACATCGAGGACAGGCGGCGGAAGATTCTATCAAAAGCAAAATGGCTCGCCACTCGAATTCCACGTTGGTATTCAGACCTCTGCATCTGCACTATCTCATTTTTTTGTGTGCTCATCTGTTCTTTCTCTTCCCTCTGCGTTCTCTGCGTCTTGGCGTGAAACATTCCTAAGATCTTCATCACGCGAAGCCGCTAAGCCGCTAAGTGAAAAAACTTCATCTGTTTTTATTGAAACAAGTTCATGCCCTGGCGAGGGCTGATATTTTCTAAAATCTTCACACATCAAGTGAAGGTCGTATCCGAATTTTTTCTCACGCTCATCACGGATACGCCGTATTTCTTCGACAATCGGATCGGAATACATTCTTAGTCCTCCATTAGTTCCAATGGTGTGCATATTACTGGAGACTCGGAAAAATTTTCTCGGCAGACTTTTTCAATTTTATGCCGAATGGTCGCATTTGCTATGTGTGAGCAGTTCCAAGTCAGCAGATAATCCATGCCATGAACTGCCGCGACTGCTATGTGAAGAGCATCTGTTTTTGCAATAAGAGGAATCAAATTTTGCTCGATAAGCTTTTCTGCGAGTTGCTCGGCCTGCAATGATACCTCCAGTTCTGGTATGTTTCTTATTGCATCCAATCGTTTTTTTGAAGCATTGGAATCTCCGGATGCCAATTCGCTGGTCACGATTGGAAAAATGAACAAATCGTATTTTTGACGATGCTCGTCCCACCAAGCTTTGGTCGCCTCTTGTTTGGCTGCAACGAGAAGATCAGGACTCCGCCACGCAGTCAAATAACTTGGAATAGTTGTTTCAATGTAAACTGTCATCTTTTCTTTCCTATCGGCGTGAAACATTCCTAAGGTCTTCCTCACGCAAAGCCGCTAAGTCGCAAAGTATAAAAACATTCACTTGTTTCTCTCTTCTCTTCCCTTGGCGTTCTCTGCGCCTTGGCGTGAGACATTCCTAAGATCTTCCTCACGCAAAGTCGCTAAGCCGCAAAGTATAAAACCATTCATTTGTTCATCTCTTCTCTTTCCTTGGCGTTCTCT
>DYRX01000551.1 GCA_020718525.1 Victivallis vadensis | reverse complement strand
TCTGTCCCTAGTCTGGCAACTAGTTTAGCATTGCTAAAATTACGTGTCAAGATTGGAAAAATGAAATCTTCATTTACTTGAAAATTCACAGAGCTTCGGATCTCTGAAGTTAGAGAGGGACGCCGAATGCTGTCGTTGCCTTCGGGCAATCAGATTTTATATATTTACTTTGGCAGTTCCTCGTTCATGCTTCCCATCCTGTATCCGTCGAGGTCGAGGGAGACATATGTGAAGCCGAAGCTTTTCAGGGCGCGGGAGATATTTTCCCGTTCTGCGGAAATTCTAGCAATTTCGTCTGGCTCTACTTCAATTCTTGCAAGTTTTCCATGAATGCGAACACGGAATTGGGCAAGCCCATATTTAGAAAGGAAGAGTTCCGCCTTTTCGAGCATTTCCAAGCTTTGAGAGCTAATTGTCTCGCCGTATTGAAATCTGGACGCCAGACATGCAGTCGCAGGCTTTTTCCAGGTATCGAGGCCAAGGATTCTGCTTGCCTCGCGAACATCATTCTTAGTGAAGCCCGCCTCGATTAGAGGGCGTCTAATATTGAGTTCATCGAGTGCTTTCATTCCGGGTCTGTAGTCGTTGAGATCGTCCAAATTGCCGGCTTCGCAAATCCACTCGATCTTATTGTCCGATGCGATTTTGCGAATTTTCCCGAAAAGATGCTTTTTGCAGTGGTAGCATCTGTCCGGAGGATTGGAGGAGAAAAGCGGATCGTCCAGTTCGTCGCTCTCAAAAACCAGATGCCGTGCCGAGAGGCTTTTCGCAATCTGCAAGGCATTCTCCAGTTCGCTCCGCGGATAGGTTTTGGATGATGCGGTCACTGCCAGGGCATTCCCGCCAAGCTCTTCAACGGCGATTTTGAGAAGCAAAGACGAGTCGGCTCCGCCTGAAAAAGCGATCACTGCGGAGCGCATGCCACGCATCGTCAGGCGCAGATCTTCCATTTTTGCGTCAAGGTTTTTCATCATTCGCCCCAAAATCCTCGACATACCGCAGAGGGTATGCCTGCGGTTTTGCGACTCGTCTGAATTTCATAATTTCCTTCATCTATTCCCACAACTATGAAAGTTGTGGGAAGGGTCTGATACAATCATCCGACCTTGCATATTTTTCCAGTAAATGTCACTATTATTTCCTGCGATTGTGCAATCAAGGCGCAATATTGACTGGAATGTCATCCGTGCTTAGCACGATTGCGGCACCCTGCAGAAAATTGCGGTGCAATTTTAAATAGATAATCTGGGGGTAAGTCTGCGGAAAGACTTCCTCCCAGATCATCTAGTGTCCTGTTTCCTAAATAACGATACTATGTCTCTTTAATAATTCAGA
>DYRX01000251.1 GCA_020718525.1 Victivallis vadensis | reverse complement strand
GGTTAAATTATTCAAGTGTATTACGATTAGTATTTAAGGGACAGGACACTAGCGCTTGCAATATCTTGTCTCGCCCCTTCAGGGATGAATTTCATTTTTGTTCCGTTTCCCAGGGCGTTGCCCTGGGCTGGCATGTATTGCGCCTTCAGCGCTCCGAAAAAATGCAATGCTAGGAGATAAGAGTCAGAGCAAAAATCGGGGTCGCTATCGGGATCGGAATCGGGATCGAGGAAATGTTTATGGTTGGAATTTCCTGAAGGGAACGCCGACATCCTGTCGGCACTCTTCAAGATACCGAGATGTAAAGATTTGTTGAATGACATAGTTCGGTAAATATTTACGCTAAGGATATTCGTTTGCCCCTTCAGGCTTTTTTTTCCTTAGCGCTTGGAAAAGGGAAAGGACTTCATGAAAAAGGCTTACAACAGAGAATTCGCCTTGCAATGGCTCATCAAGGCGGATCATGATCTGATTACCGCGCGGCAAACACTGGCAATGGAATTTCCGCCTACCGATATTCCCTGTTTCCATTCTCAGTTGAGGCAAGGTATCCGGTGATTTTTATTAGCCACCAATTGAAGATGCCTTTGAGGCATTGAGCATAGCGGAAGACTTTACGGAGAAAGTAAAGACGTCTTTAGCAAAATGTGGATAATCCGCCGAGGAAAATCGCTAGCTCCGTTTAGGAAATGTCACTTCGCGACCGCAGTCCAAATGCTCCGCAGGATTTGTAGTGCCTGACGCGTAACGGAGTACAGCTTCAGCCTTGCTATAGGCGAAAGAATTTCGCCGTCGTCGTTCCATGACTCGCTATCGTAATCGGGTTTACAAATTTATCGGTTACCGCTCCGCTGATAGCGATAGCGACTACGATTACGAAAATTATAAAAAATACAATTTCCTATACGATTAAATTATCTTTGCTGTCGCCGCCATTTTCCATGTGACATATCCTCCGCTAAGATTGAAGGCGCGGACACCGTTTTGGCGCAGTATGCGTTCGGCGAGGTACCCGCGGATGCCGACCTGGCAATATGCCAGAACATCCTTGTCTTTGGGAATTTCGGCAATGCGCTTTCTGATTTCTCCCAATGGGATATTCCGGGACTTGGGAATGTGTCCGGCTCTGAATTCTGATGCTTCTCTCACATCAAGAAGATATTCGGCGTTTTCAACGTCTTCGGAATATTTTAAATTGGTTTTTCCGTCGAGAAGATTTCCTGCGACAAAGCCGGCGTAGTTGACTGGCTCCTTTGCAGATCCGTATGGAGGGGCGTATGCGAGCTCTAGCTCCTGCAGATCATAGACGCTCATCTTCATCTGAATTGCGACTGCAAGAACGTCTATTCTCTCCTTTACTCCTTCTGTGCCAATGATTTGAGCGCCAAGCATTTGTCCATCCGGTCTGAAAATAACTTTGAGATGCATCTGTTTTGCACCGGGATAATATGTGGCATGGGAATATGGGTTGATGTAAATTTTCCTGAATTCGATTCCACTTTTGCGCAAGCTTTTTTCGTTTGCCCCGGCGTTTGCCGCAGTAAGTCCGAAGACCTTGCAGATGGATGTCCCGATCGAGCCTTTGAATCTCTTTTTTGCGCCTAGCGCGTTTTCCGCGGCAATTCTTCCCTGCCGATTGGCGGGACCAGCCAAAGGAATGTGTGCCGGTGCTCCCAGAACTGTCTCCTGCACTTGAATCAGATCTCCGACTGCATATATGTCTGGCTCCGAAGTTTCAAGTAAATCGTTCACCCATACTGTCCCGTCTATTCCAATTTTCAGACCTGCTTCAGATGCAAGTTCCGAATTGGGGCGGATCCCTGCCGCGATCAGGACAAGCTCGGTTCTAACTCGACTGCCATCGCTAAGTTCCACAAGAAGTCCGGCTTTGGTTTTTTCGGAGTCCGGCGCCTCGCGGGAAATCGAAGATATTGTCGAAGCAAAGTGTATCTTGACGCCGTTTGCTGTCAGGCAATGCTCGAGAGGAGACGCCATTTCCGGATCCAGGACGCTCATGATCTGTCCGGATCTTTGCACGAGAACTGTTTTTATCCCCCTGTGCCGGAAATTTTCCGCCATCTCAAGTCCGATATATCCTCCGCCAAGGATGAGGGCGTGCTTTATGCCGTCGTTGACCCGGTCCAGAACTTCGGTCATGTCCGACATGTTCCATATCACCATCACGTCGGGATCGTCAATGCCTGGAATTTGTGGCTTTTTTGGGCGCGAGCCTGTTGCCATTATGAGCTTGTCGTAAGATTCCTCGTATGTATTCCCAGTGTCTTTCCGGCGGACAAGAACGCAATGTTTTTCCGGAGAAATCCTGATCACTTCCTGAGCGGTGCGCACATCAACATTGCTTCTTTCAGCAAAGCCCTTGGGAGTCATGAGAAGAAGACTGTCTCTTTTCTTTATGATTCCTCCGACGTGGTATGGAAGACCGCAGTTCGCGAAAGATATGTATTCGCCGCGCTCGAACATGACGATTTCCGCATTTTCGTCGAGTCTTCTTGCGCGTGCGGCGGCGCTTGCCCCGCCTGCGACTCCTCCAATTATGACAATTTTCATCTCAATCCTTCTTTGTGCATTGAACAGATCCGAAATCAGACTATATGTAATGTGCCTGTGAGATTTCTCAAGTCTTTGGGGAAAAATATGAGACATTTAGTTTGAAGCATGGAAGTCTAAAAAAGAGACTAGAGGGGGAAATCATGTCGGCCGACAGAACGCGGAGCGGGCTTCTTTCGCACATAAGCGCCGATTTCAGCTTTGACAGGGGCTCACCTCTTCCTTTGGGGGCTACAGTCCTTCGTGGCGGAGTGAACTTTGCGGTTTTCTCACGGAATGCCGAGTCTGTGACGCTTGTCCTTTTCGAGCAGGGGGACGAAGAGGAGATTGCCGCATTTCCGCTTGATCCCAAAAGAAACCGCACGGGAGACATCTGGCATGCATTCATAGCGGGGCTCGATCCGGGCGTCGAATATGCCTACAGGATGGATGGTCCCAAATCGGCCCAGCATCACTTTGATCCAGAGGCGCTTCTTGCCGATCCGTATGCAGTCGCTTTGAACGGTCGCAGAAAATGGGGACAGAAAAGCTCTCGTTCTTCCCAGGCCGCCTATCGCAGGGCTCTCATTGTTGACCACGATTACGATTGGGGCATGGATCAGCCAATAAACCGTCCTTTGGCAGAGTCAGTTATTTACGAAGTGCATGTCAGGGGCTTTACCAGGGACAAGTCGTCGAAGACCGCATTTCCAGGAACATTCAGAGGCCTGATTGAAAAGATCCCATACCTGAAGGAGCTTGGAATCACGGCGGTCGAGCTCCTGCCGGTGGCGGAATTCGACGAGCTCGATGTGAACAGAGTCAATCCGGAAAACTCCGAGCCTCTTCTGAATTATTGGGGCTACAACCCGCTTTCCTTCTTCGCTTTGAAGGCGGCATATTCGTCTTCGGAAATTCCAGGATCTGAAATTGTGGAGTTCAAGGACATGGTGAAAGCCCTTCATTCCGCCGGAATCGAAGTCATTCTCGATGTCGTATACAACCACAGCGGCGAGGGAAACCAGTTTGGACCTTCTTTTTCGATGAAAGGAATTGACAACTCCATATACTACATGCTTTCCCGCGACGGATGCCATATGAATTTTTCCGGCTGTGGCAACACTGTCAACTGCAATCATCCGTTTGTGAGAAATTTCATCCTCGACAGCCTGCGCTACTGGGTGACAGAAATGCATGTTGACGGATTTCGATTCGATCTTGCCTCCATACTTGGCAGAGACCAGCATGGCAACGTGCTTTCCAATCCTCCTCTTCTCGAACAGATTGCCGGAGATCCGGTGCTCGCTGGCACCAAGCTCATAGCCGAGGCGTGGGATGCCGCAGGCCTTTACCAGGTAGGGACATTTCCCAACTGGGGGAGGTGGGCGGAATGGAATGGCAGATTCAGGGACGATCTAAGGCATTTCATCAAGGGCGATCCGGGATACGTCGGACATCTGGCGACCCGACTTGCTGGAAGCGCGGATCTCTATCAGCAGGGGCGGGAACCTGGCCACGGAATAAATTTCATCACAAGCCATGACGGCTTTACATTGGCGGATCTTGTCTCATACAATTGCAAGCACAACTGGTGCAATGCCGAAAACAACAGCGACGGTGAAAACAACAATCTAAGCTGGAACTGCGGCGACGAGGGCCCGACGGCATCCGTCGAAGTAAATTCGCTGAGACAGCGCCAGATCAAAAATTTCGCGGCGCTTCTTCTGCTGTCAAGAGGCGTTCCCATGATTCTTTCCGGCGATGAAATAGGGCAGAGCAAGGGAGGCAACAACAACTCCTACTGCCAGGACAACAGGATAAACTGGTTCGACTGGACCAAAGTCGCCTCGAACCGCGCCCTGCACAGATTCTTCAAACTCCTGATCGCTTTCCGCAAAACTCATCCGATTCTCAGCTACGACCGCTTCGTGCCGGAAAACGGCTACGGGGCATTCATAAGCTGGCATGGCAGTGAACTCGGGAACCCGGACTGGAGCAACGAATCGAAAAACATCGCCATGCATATCTGCGGCAGAGTGCCAGGGGGAGGGCATGATGATATTTTTCTAATGGCGAATTCTCACCACGAAAAAATGCGCTTCCAAATTCCCCGGATTTCAGGAAGCAACTGGTGCCGCTTCCTTGACACCGGCGTAGAGGGGGACGGCTCGATTCTGGAAGATGCGGAAATGAGCCCCCTGGAAAATCAGGATTTCTGCGAAGTTCGCGGCAGATCTGTTGTCATATTGCTCGGACGCTGATCCGTCAATTTTACGATGGATTCCTATGGTTGAAACGTAAGTATCCACTAAAGTCCGTATCGCTATCAGCAAAGCGCTTATCGTAATCGCTATCGTAATCGGGAAACGTATCCAATCTCCTGCCCGAGCACTGGCCAGGGATTACGACTACGATAGCGACTACGGACAACATAGTTCACTGAATATATACGCTGAAACCATAGGCTATGCCTTCCGCCACTCCGCGGCTAAAAAAGTACCACTTTCATTTTATCTGTATACTCGTTTAGCGTGAAAATTGACATTTTGCTATTCGGGAATTGCTTCGGGTTCTACGAGACCGCCGAGACCCAAGTATCGAAGGCTCTCGGAGGAGCTGGAGCAAAGTAAATATTCACTGAACTACGTCGTCCAGTGAATCTTTACATCTAATAAAATGCGAAATCAGAAATTTTCCATGGGGAATTGGCGGCAAACTGGTAAAAATCATGTTTCGCAGCAGCTTTTGTGAAGTTTTTATAGAAAAAAAATCAAATATTTATTTTTTGAATTGTTTTTTCCATTTTGGAAGTTATTCTTCAATGAATGTATTTTTTTTCAATAAACAAGCACGAACGACAATAAAATAAGGATACAGCATCTGGAAGCTAGGCATCAATTGGCAATTTATGGAAAGCACAAACTATACAAAACAAGGGGGATGGCAATGAAGAGAAGATTGGCGAAGTCGGGCATTTTGTGTATTTTCACTGTAAGTGTTGTACTTGGCGCATGCTACTCCGGGCATGCGATGCAGTCTGAGGATAATGGGGAATGCAGTCCAAGCGCGCCATTTCCTTTTTCAGATCTGGGAAAAAAATGCTCTGAAAAAGCGTCCCCGGAACTTATGAGTATAAGAAAAGCAGACGATGGAGCCGATATCGTCTGCAAATTGCAGGCGATGAAAGCGCACATCTCTGGTTCCGCTGTCTCAATAGAGTCAACATCTGAAAGCGAAGGCAAAAGTACTTTTGAGATGTCCCTTTCCGGCATAGGGAGGAATAAGTCATATCTGGATCTTTCATCCAAGCCTGCAAAAGTTCTTTGCAACGAAAATATGGCAAGGGTAATCAGACCTGACCTGCTAGAGGAATATTCTGTCTCTGGCGATGGACTAAGGCAAGATTTCATTGTCGAGAAAAGACCGGAGGGAGATGGACTCCTTGAACTGTCGCTTAAACTCAATGGCGCTGTGGTCAGACGCGACAGTGCGGGTCTGATTATTTCAATGCTGGGAAGCAACAGGGAATTTGCATATTCAAAGCTTCACGTCACTGACGCTTCCGGTCGGGTTTTGCCTGCAGATTTCGTTACAGTTTCAGACGACGATTTTTTCATAAGTGTAGATGATAAAGACGCCCAATATCCTATTTGCATAGACCCGACTCTCAGCGACGCTAACTGGGTAAGTATGGGGGGGGGGGCTGAGGACGGACTCCGATGTCTCCGCTCTAGCCTTCGATTCTAGCGGCAATCTATATGCGGGAGGAAACT
>DYRX01000550.1 GCA_020718525.1 Victivallis vadensis | reverse complement strand
TTCACTGGAACTCCGCTTATCAAGACGCAGAAGACAAGGAACGAGTTCGGCTCATATATTGACACCTACACGATTGATCAGTCGGTCAGCGATGGCGCAACACTGCAGATAATGTATGAAGGCAGGGAAAGCAACACGAAAGTTACTGGAGATTCCCTGGACAAACTGTTCGATTCCTATTTCCAGGATAAAAGCGATGCTGAGAAGGCGGCAATCAAGCAGAAATACGGCAAGGAACAGGCTGTCCTTGAAGCTCCAAAGCGAATCGAGATGATTGCCGTTGACATTCTTGAGCATTACAGAACGCATGTCAAGCCCAATGGCTTCAAGGCGCAGATTGTAACTTCAAGCAGAGAGGCGGCTGTCCGATACAAGAAGGCTCTGGACAAGCTTGGGGCTCCTGAATCGGCTGTAATCATATCTGGCGAACACAACGACAAACCGCATATTGCCGAACACAGCGACCCGAAAAAGCAAAAGGAATTCATTGCACGGTTCAAAAAACCTATGGCTGACGACCAACTCTCATTCCTGATTGTCAAGGACATGCTTCTCACAGGATTTGACGCTCCTGTCGAGCAGGTGATGTATCTTGACAGAAAATTGCTTGACCACAGCCTGCTTCAGGCCATTGCAAGAGTGAACAGAACCGCTAAAAACAAATCTGCTGGATTCATCGTTGACTACTATGGCCTTGCCGACTATCTGAAAGAGGCTCTTGAAGTCTTTTCTTCGGCGGATATTAAAGGTGCGCTTGTCTCGATAAACGAGGAGCTCCCTCGACTCGAAATGTTCCATCAGAAGGCTAAATCATACTTCAAGGGGCTGGACTTGAAGGACAAGGAATCCTGCATAGATGCATTGAAGGATGAGAAAGTCAGGGCGGACTTCATGATTGACTTCAAGAAGTTCATGAAATCAATGGACATCGTAATGCCGAGGGCTGAAGCCGCTCCGTTCATAGGTGATTTGAAGGAACTTGGAAAAATCTGCAATGCCGCCCGAAACAGATACAGAGACGAGCAGTTGAACATTGCCGGATGCGGTGAAAAAGTGAAAAGCCTGATTGACGAGCATATCTATTCGACAGGAGTTGACCCGAAGATTCCCCCGATAGCCCTGATCTCATCGAAGTTTGAACCCTATCTGACATCCCTCAAGACTCCGAAGGCACAGGCAAGTGAAATTGAACACGCCATAAAGCATCATATAACGGTGAACCTTGAGACCGACCCCGAATATTTCAAGAAGCTGAGCGAAAGGCTAGGCCAGATTCTTCAGAAATATCACGAGAACTGGGAGCAGCTGCTCTCTACTCTGAAGGAATTCAAGAACAATATCGAAA
>DYRX01000549.1 GCA_020718525.1 Victivallis vadensis | reverse complement strand
AATTATTTAACTGAAAAACTATAGATTCAGATCTCAGAATATCTGATTTATGCAGGGAAAAATGGAGTCTATTTCAGCAGATTCCATCCTGTTCCATTGTTGTAAACAGTTCCAGTTGACAGAATTGTGAAGTCATTCATCAGATAGGCAAGGGTCTTTTTCGTGCCTGCGCTCTCCCAGAGCATGTCTGATTTGCCGTCGCCATTGAAGTCGAGCAGTTTTGTGACTCTCCATTTCGTGGCAGGATTGACATCTTTGAGGTCATAGACATTGCCGTAGCTGGAAACCGCCGCTCCGTTCATGAGATAGACGCACCCGATTCCTTCTATGGAGTCTTCCCACAGGATGTCTGAGTTGCCGTCTCCGTTGAAGTCGCCTGAAGACACAATGTTCCAGTTCGCATTTCTTGCCTGGTAGATGAATCCGCCGGAAACTATTGTCGCCCCGTTCATCAGATAGACATAGCCAGAGCCGTCGCTGTGCTCCCAAAGGATGTCAGTCTTCGAGTCCCCGTTGAAATCTGCAAACAGCTTCGCTTGCCAATCGGAACCCGCGCTCATCTTGTAGGATTTAATTTCGGAGACGACGATCTTTCCGTTCATTTTGGCAATCCACCCTTCGCCGAGATCGTTCTGCCAGAGCATGTCGCATTTGCCATCGCCGTCGAAGTCGGACGCTGACTTGAATGTCCACTTGGAGGGAGCCTTCACAAATACATTTCCCTGATCTGCGGCATTTACTCCGTCCATTGCATACATATAGCAGGAGCCGTCTGTGTGCTGGATCAGGATGTCCGACTTTGCGTCTCCATCGAAGTCCGCGACCGCCTTTATATTCCAAGTCGTCGTTGCACCGTAAAGACCTTTAGCGGAGCTGACTGTGCTGTCGTTCATGATGTAGATCAAAGTCTGGCCACTTAGCTCGTGCCTCCATAGGATATCAGTCTTGCCGTCGGCATTGAAATCTGCGAGTTTCGCAACTGTCCAATTTTTGTCAGCTTTGTCGTAGACGCTTGCAGGCGCAGATGGTGTGACACCGTTCATGAAATAGACAAAGCCGTTTTCGATGGGACTTTCACATGCGACATCGCTTTTTCCATTGCCGTCAAAGTCTTCGGGAACCGTCATTGCGAAATTCGCAGTGACGCTGATGTCGCTGGACACGTCCCTGTCCGTTCTTGGATTGTCTGTACTGTCATCGCTCCATTTCAGAAAATGATAGCCGTTGCCAGGAACCGCTGTTACTGCCGTTCCGTCTTCGCCCTCATTCACAAGCTGGCTTGAGCTTCCGGCAATGGATCCATTTGCTCCTGCTGTGTATGTCAAAGTATAAGTATTTATTGGAGTG
>DYRX01000548.1 GCA_020718525.1 Victivallis vadensis | reverse complement strand
ACTCCATTACTGCGCCTTTCGTATCTTGATCAGGATGCAAATATCAGAAAACTACATCAAATTCGGGGTCGGCATCGCTGTCGGAATCGAACTTGTTCCGGATAATTATGATTCGACACAGCAGCGAGACCGATTTTAAGATTCCATGTGCGGACTCGGCTGAATACGTGCTCCGAGACGCGTGAAGATAGTCTAATATGGCGAAGAATCAAACTAAGTTCGAGATTAGCGCTCTTATTTCTCGCCGTCCAGGAGGAGCTTCCAGGCTCCTGGGTTTTTATACACTGTTCCGCTCGAAACTATGATTTGACCGTCCATGATATAGGCAAGAGTGTTCTTGCTTGTTTTGTTCTCCCAGAGCAGGTCGGATTTGCCGTCGCCGTTGAAATCGAGCGTCTTTGCGACGAGCCAGTCGAGATTGCTTTTCCTGTAGACGAGTTTCGCCGACGATACGGCGAGACCGTCCATCAGGTAGATGCATCCGCTGCCATCCGTGTGCTCCCACAACAGATCGTCCTTGCCGTCCCCGTTGAAATCATTGATTTGAATGATGCTCCAGGCGGAACTGCTCTTTTTGTATGAGTAGCCCGAGGATAGTATGTCCGCACCGTTCATCAGATAAATGAATCCAGTGCCATCCGTGTGCTCCCACAATAGGTCGGTCTTGCCGTCGCCGCTGAAGTCGCCGCAAGACTTGACCGCCCATCCTGAACCACTGCTGATCTTGTAGGATTTTGTATCTGAAAGAACATTTTTTCCATCCATGATGCTTGTCCATCCTTCTCCAAGAGAATTCTGCCAGAGCATGTCCGCCTTTCCATCGCCGTCGAAATCGGAGACAGCTTTGAGAGTCCATGAGACAGACGGCTTGGAATAGATATTCCCTTGTTCTGCGATATTCGCACCATTCATCAGATACATATAGCATGAGCCGTCAGTGTGCTGAATCATAATATCCGCTTTGCCATCCCCATTGAAGTCGCCAAGGGTCTTTATGTTCCATGTCGCTGTGGCTCCGTACAACTGCTTTGCAGTGCTCACAAGATTCCCGTTCATGATGTAGACGAGAGTCTGTCCTGTGACTTCATGCTTCCAGAGCATGTCGCATTTTCCGTCTCCATTGAAATCTGCGAGTTTCGCAACTGTCCAGTCTTTGTCGCTTTTATCGTAGACGCTTGCAGGAGCAGATGGCGTAATTCCATTCATGAAATATATGAAGCCGTTCTCGATCGGGCTTTCGCAGATAACATCGCTCTTAGAGTCGCCATTGAAGTCCTCTGGAGAGACTCTTGCGAAATTCGCAGTTATGTCCATGTCTTCTGTGACATTTGTGATTGTGAGGGGGTTT
>DYRX01000030.1 GCA_020718525.1 Victivallis vadensis | reverse complement strand
ATTTTCGTAATCGTAGTCGCTATCGCTATCAGCGGAGCGGGAATCGATAAATTTATAAACCCGATTACGATAGCGATTACGACAACGATAGCGAGTCTTGGAACGTCCCGGCACAGCCGGTTAAATTATTCGAGTGTATTACGATTAGTATTTAAGAGACAGGACACTAGATAATCTGGGTGTAAGTCTTTCCACAGATTTCAGCCCTTTACGCCGCCTTCTGTCAAGCCCTTTGTGAAAAGCTTCATTGTCAGAATGAAAAGGACTATTATCGGGATACTCGCCATGGCGTAGCCCGCCATGAGCGGTCCCCAAAGCTTGATGTATTCTCCTGCCATTCTCAGCAACTGCACCATGACAGGCAGTCTCGCGTGGTCTCTTATGACAATTAGGGGCATGACGAAATCGTTCCACTGGCCTATGAAGTTCATGACGCCGACTGTGCCCAGAATCGGACCAGCAAGAGGCAGGACGATGATCATCATCTGCTTGAAATGACCCGCTCCGTCAATTTCCGCCGCCTCGAAAAGATCCTTGGGGATTTCTTCGACGAAGGAGCGCAGGACAAAGATTGCGAAGATCTGCCCGCTTGAGGCACCGACAATGATGAGGGCGGAGAGGGTGTTCACGAGGTTGAGATCCCTGAGAAGCCTGAAGAGAGGGATGAGGTTTGCAATCGCCGGCATCATCATCAGAATAAGAATTGCATTCCAAATGAAGCTTGAGAAAGGCATCTGATAGCGAGCGAAGAAGTATGATGCGCTAAGGGCCAAGCCCAGAGTTGCGACGGTTGATGTGACAGAGATGAAGACGCTGTTAGCAAGGCATGGGGTTATCATCTTCCACGCAACGGCCCAGTTGTCCCAGTGAAGGGGTGCCGTGAGAACGGCTGGATTCGAGTAGAACTGATCATTGTCCTTGAGACTGACAATGAACATCAGGTAGAGGGGAATGAACGCCAGCGCGATAACCGAGCATATGGTCAGATGCTTGAGAAGGCGCAGAGCATAGCCAGAACATTTGTCGAAGAGAACGCTGTCCCTATATTGCTTTTCCCGTTGGGCGGCGGAGTCGGAAGCGCGGGTGAAAAGCTCTCCAATTTTGGTGGCCAAATAGGTAAAAATGCCGTATGGAAACGCGGCGAAGAAAAGGGCGATGGCGACCGAGAGGAAATGTCCGGACAGGTAGGTCAGAAGCGCCAAAACGAGGGCGACAGCGCGTATTGCAGTTCTGACCGAGAAGGAAAAATCATTCCATTTTGTGACGAGGTCGCTGAGCTTCTGGAGGGAGATGACGACGCCAGTGAGGACTATTCCGACGGCGCAGGCGTAGCCCATGTCCTGGTCAATGAAGGCTTTTCGGAGCATGAAGAGAGCGGGAACAGTGGCGCTTCCGCCGGGACCGCCTTCTATGCCTGCCAGAGCGAGGATCATGCCTGCGTCCTTGATTGTTTCGATGATGACAAGCACAAGCATTATTTTGATGGAGCCAAGGACGAGCGGAAACTCGATGCGCGTGAATTTTGAAAGCCAGCTTGCTCCGTCAACTTCCGCCGCCTCGTATATTTCTTTCGGGATGGACTGGAGTCTTGCGAGATAGTTGAGGACTGCGAAGGAGCCAACCCAGGGAAAACCCCAGATGATGCAGGCTGAGATGATCAGGCGCGGATCACCGAGCCAGGCGGGGGACTGTCCGCTGACAAAAAGTCCGCCCCAATGGAAGAGCTGATCCATTTTCACCAGCACGTCAAAGATGCCGGTCGAGAAAATGAACTTGTTCAAATATCCGGCAGTCGCCTCGAAAAAGAAGGAACGCCAGATTAGAACAATGACTAGCCCGGGTATGACCATTTGGATTACGAAAAGGACTCTGTAAAGGAACTGAAGTTTTTCGTTTCTGACCCTGTGGAGGCAGACAGCGACAAGAAAGGCGGGAATCATCTTCACGATGTTGAATATCCCCAGTGTGAATGCCAGCTCGAAAGAGCGCCAGAAGTCGGTGTTCCCAAAAAGCCTCACATAGTTGCGGAATCCGACATATTCCGAAATGTCAGACCCGTTCCATCTGAAAAAGCTGTGGAAGATGCCGCTTGCCGCCGGATAATATTGAAACATCGAAATGAGAATTATCGTAGGAACAATGAAGAAGTAGATCTTCCAGTGGTACTTCAGATCTTTCAAATGGACTTTTTTGCCTATTGATGCCATGTGTCGGTCAATTGCCTTTCTTTTCCTGCTTCTCGAAGAGTCTTTTCTTGACATTTGCGAGGACTTCCTCGGAATACTCGTAGGGGCCTACTGATTCTTTCAATTCCGGCCCCTTTTCTACAAGGCGCATCTTCTTGGCTCTGTCAATTTCGGGAAAGACCTGGAGGCGCGAAGTCTGCGTGCGATATTTGATCCAGCCGGAGTCTGTACTCCGAGGGCTTTCGGCGATCTCTGCTTCGGCCCATATCCCGGTTATGAAGGCTTCATTTTTAACAATAGCCCTACGCCAGTCAACCTGCTGTTCCATGAAGTCGTAGAGACCTTTTTCCTTGTAGAACGGCTCGAATTCCGAGACAAGCTGATCGTAGTTTATCTTTCCGCACTGATAATTCGAGTAGACCTGGAGCCACTTGATCCAAGTCTCTCCTCCAAGAGAGAGGTTGGAGTTGCCGTAGACTCCCTCAAGCCTGGGCTCGAATTTTGCAAGGAAGGAATCGGTCTTTGTCCCTTTCACCGATGGTATCCAGCCGATGATCTCGTTAAGCTTCTCATTTTTCTCCTTCGAACTCAGATAAAGCATGAAGTCAGACACAACTTCAGGATGCTTGGAGTTGCGCATGATGGCAAAAGGAAATCCGCTCATAACCTGCTCGTAGCGCGGACCTCTTATGACCGAGCCATATTCCGGATCGCTCTTGTCCGGCAGTGGAAAATCCATGAGCCCGACCTCGAATTTTCCGCGGGTCTGCTCAAGAAGACTCTTCGAATCCCAGGTGCCGGTCGTCATGAAAACCGCCCTCTGCTGGACAAAGAGAAAAACCCCTTCGTCTCTGGAAAGACCGGTGAAGCCCGGCTGGCAGAAGCGTGAGAGCTCGCCAACCATCTTGAATTTTGACATGAGGGGCGGATAATAAAAATCCATTCTGCCAGTTTTTATTGCGACAAACATCTCGTCGTTTCCGACGTAGCCATCTCTGTTGAAGTCGGCTTTGTCCATAACTCCGTAGCTCAGCACGTCGCACATTGACCATTCCCACATGCCAAAATGGTATTTTGAGCCGACTATCGGCACGTAGGACTTTCCGGAATCATCCTTGCAGGCGGCGATTTTTTGGCAGGCTTCCTTGAATTGAGCATAATTTGCGGGAACCGCGTCTGAACCAGTGAGTTTTTTAAGGAGATCCTTGTTGTAGAAGATTCTGACGGCGAACATGGCAAGAGGAACATTCATATATTCCTGCATTTCAGTCAGATAGCCCGATCTCATTCCGTCCTTGAAGGTCTGCCGCCAAGGGGTTTTCTCGAATTCGGTTCCCTTGTTGTATGGATTTGGAGCAGATGCCATGGATGTGAGGGGCACAGCGTACCTGTTGTAGTAGGAAAGCAGAACCTGGCTTGGTGCCATTCCCATTTCGAGAATGTCCGGACCCGTCCCGCCCATAAGCTGTGTGCTTGTCCATTGCCCATATACGGACTCCGGTATGGCATCCTGAATGACCTTAACGTCCGGATGTTCCTTCGCATAGTCCTTCGATATCTCTATGAACGCGTCCCGCACCCCAGTCTCCAACTGCCAGTGGCCAATTCTTATTGTCTTCGTGCCGGGGGGTTCCTCTCCAAGGCGGTAGAAAAGTATCGAGAAGCACGACCACAAATATACAAGCAGGATAATTATGACTGTCATGTTTTTTTTCAGAAAAGCCATGCTTCAGTTTCCTTTTCCAGCCTTTATGAGTTCGTCTTCCTTCGCGTTCATCCGCTCTATTGCCAGCTTGGCTCCATAGCATCTTGCGTCTGTCGGATATTCATCCCTCAGCATGGCGTAATATTTTCTGGCAGTGTCGAAGTCGCCAAGCTCAAATTCTGCTACAGTTGCGATTTTCCAGTAGTCGGACGCTTTCTCGACAATGGGATTGGAAGGATCAATTTCTCTCAGGTCAACTGACTTGATGATTGCATCTAGCCTCTCCTGGCTTCTTTCAAGTATTGAAAAAGCTTCTGCCTGGATTGCCCATGCGGATGAGGCGAATTTGCTTTTAGGATTCTTCTCCAAAAAGCCTTTCACGTTTTCGAGAGCCTTTGCCGCATCGTCCTTTTCAAGGGTCGCCAGATAGCTAGCCTGCTGGTATATGAAAGCCTCCTCGGCCGCCATGTGCCCTGGATATTTGTCAATCACTTCCTGATAGAGCTTCCTGACTTCGTCGTAGTCAGGCATGGAATTTCCCTGCGGCAGATGCGCCATTCTCGCGATTGAAAGCAGACTCCAGGCGGCGAGATCCGAATTCGGCGCAGTGTCAGCTATCTGTCTGAAGACTTTTCCGGCTTCTTCATAGTCAGGAGATGGAGAACGCAGTTGATAGGTTTTGGCAATTCCATATAGACAGGCAAGCTTGTCTTCAGAAGAGTCGGGAGCCAATGTGGATGCTTTTTCGAACAGTTTCAAGGCCTGATCGTATTCGCCGAGGCGAAACATTTTCCAGGCATTCGCGATCCCAGTGCTGGAGGATGCTCTGACCCCTTTTTCCGAGGCGCAAAGAGAAGCGGCATAAGAAGACAAAACAATTGCCGCAAGAAAAATAAAGTTCTTGTTCATGCCATTCTCTTATGCGGAAACGGGGATAAAACTGGTGGGCCCGGCAGGGTTCGAACCTGCGACCCAGTGATTATGAGTCACTTGCTCTAACCGCTGAGCTACGGACCCGCACGCAAAGCGGATACAATATTGGTTTTCTTCCTTTTATCAAGCTCTTTTTCAAGCTCTTTTAAAACTTTTTTGCGTCTCTCTGAAAAAAAAGCGAAGACTGCTAATAGGGGCTCGGTACGAGATGAATTGCAAGCGCAGATACACTTGGTTCCATATGCAAATAGGAAAAGGCTCTCGTTCTCAAAATAATCTCATTTTATTTGTAATTTCATTTGCAATAGCTGGAAAAAGTGCGATAGTTACTGGCTTTTGTCTTTTATCGGGAAGTTTTTTGCATCGGACTGTTCCCTGCGCTTCCGGGTATGAGACAGGATAATTTATCGGGTGGTGCTCGTCGCCACGGGGTTTGCAAGCAAGAGTCAACAAAAGAAACAACAGCAACATGTCTGAAATCGATCCAATCGCCGGTCTAATTGACCTGGAAAACGTCCCTTCAATGGGGGAACTCCTCGGGGAAAACGTAAAGCACAATTTCATCGAAAACTCGATCATCAAGGGGCGCATTGTCGAAAAACGCGACAATGGAGTGCTCATAGACATCGGGTACAAGGCTGAAGGCTTCATTTCATCCGAAGATTTCAAAAATTGGGACAAGATCAGCCCCGGCGACGTGGTTGACGTGTTTTTGGAAGAGATCGAGAACAAGAACAACATGCCAGGGCTCAGCGTCAGCAAGGCCAGCATGCATCAGGCCTGGGACAATTTCACCGCGAAATACCAGGAAGGCGCCACAGTCAAGGGATTCCTCAAGCACCGCGTCAAAGGCGGCGTAATCGTCGAAATAGACGATGTAGAGGCCTTCCTTCCCGGCTCACAGCTCGACATCACAGTCGTCAAGAACATGGACGACTTTGTCGGCAAAGATTTCGAACTCAAAGTTCTCAAGATCAATCAGGAACGCAAGAATATTGTCGTTTCCAGACGCGAACTTCTCGAAGCGGACCGCGCCGGCAGACGCGCCACCCTGCTCAAGGACATGAAGGTCGGCGACAGGAAACAGGGACTCGTCAAGAACATCACCGATTTTGGCGCGTTCATTGATCTCGGAGGGCTCGACGGCCTCCTGCACATCACAGACATGTCCTGGAAGAGGATTTCCCATCCTTCCGAAATGCTCGAGATCGGTCAGGATATCGAAGCGGTCATCCTTGCGATAGATCTGGTCAAAGAAAGGGTTTCTCTCGGACTCAAGCAGAAGACCGAAAATCCCTGGGACAACATTGAGAATAAATATCCGGTCGCATCCACAGTCAGAGGACGCGTCGTCAATATAATGCCCTATGGAGCTTTCCTCGAAATATCCGAAGGGATCGAGGGGCTTATCCACGTTTCAGAAATGTCCTGGACAAAGCGAATCACGAAAGCCGGCGACATTCTCGCTGTCGGCGAAGAAGTTGACGCTGTCGTTCTCGACATACAGAAGGAGAAGAAGAAGATTTCTCTTGGTCTGCGCCAGACGACCAGGAATCCGTGGGAGATCCTCGCGGAGAAATATCCTTCAGGAAGCAGGATCAGAGGCAAGGTCAGGAACATGACATCCTACGGCGCCTTCATCGAGATCGAAAACGACATAGACGGAATGGTTCACGTCTCCGACATGTCCTGGACGCGCAAGATCAACAATCCCAACGAAATCCTCAAGCAGGGACAGGAAGTTGACGCGGTCGTTCTTGAGATAGATCCTCCCCAGCAGAGAATCTCCCTCGGAATCAAACAGCTCGAAAACGATCCTTGGTCGAATATCGAGTCCCTCTACAAGATCGGAGATCTCATCAAGGGCAACGTCAGCAAAATCACGCCTTTCGGCGCCTTTGTCGAACTCTCGAACAAGATTGACGGACTCATACACATATCCCAGATCAGCGACGAACATGTCAAAAAAGTCAAGGATGTCCTTTCGATCGGGCAGGAGCTCGAGGCGAGAGTCATCAAGATTGACAAGGACATGCGCAGAATTGGTCTGAGCGTGAAGGCGGCTAAGGAGAACTTCAGCGAGGAACAGCTCAAGGCCGCGGGCGAAGAAGTCGCCGCCGCGCTTGGAAGCAAAATGATTGATGTGGAGGATATTCTCGACGAGGAGAGTCTCGCGGCTCTCGACTCGGTGAACACATCCGGAAAATAAAGGGACGATGAACAAATTCATCAACCAGCTTCTGCAGATGCATGACTTGGAAGTCACGCTGAAGGAGAGCCATTTTATCAGCAAGGGAAGAGATTTGCGCTCGGCGTGGTCCGAGCTCGAAGAGGACATAAGGGAGCTGAAAAGCTCCCTTCCCTTCGAGATTTCTTCCGTCTATGACAGAATATCCAAACGCTATCCGATGCCCATATCCCCGATGTCTGACGGAACCTGCACTGGCTGTTTCATAAATCTGCCGGTCGGTCTTGTCAACAGAGTCAAGTCGGACAACGAGATTGTATCCTGCCCAAGCTGTCAGCGCTTCCTGTATTATGACGATTCGCGGATGGAAGGCCAGCAGACGGAGCTCCATTACAAGGGAATCGCCAGGTTTTCATCGCCGGAGCTGATGATTCCGGCGCTGAAAGCAACTTCCATGGACAACGCAATGAAGCAGATTGCCATGCATACAGCGGAAAAAGGCTTTGTAGAAGACGGGCAACTGTTTTCGCAACTGCTCCTTGAGCGCGAGGCACTGTCATCAACGGTGTTCGAGAACGGTGTAGCTTTTCCCCATGCAAGAGGCATAAGGGCATGTGGCCTCACTCTGACGGTCGCGATATGCGCGATAAAACCGGACAAGAAAAACGCCGTTCCGCCTCCGCGACTGCTTTTCGGATCCGCAGTTCCCCGTCAGACCAGCATGTTCTATCTTGAACTTGTGTCCAAGCTCGCCCAGTATTTCGGCAAGGAGGAAAATCTCAAGAAGTTTCTGGCCTGCAAAAGCGCCGAACAAATGTGGAAGCTTTTCGTTCTCGTAGGAAAATGACAAGACTCCTTTACAGTTCCATCGTGTTTTCCGCAGTCGTCCTGGCATCCTGTCAGACCGCGCCATACACGGGTCGCTCGCAGTTCATTGTTACTTCCATCGAGGAAGAAAACAATATGGGCGACGAGGCTTGGCGCGAAGTGTCCTCCCAATACAAGGTCTCCGGCGACAAAAAGCTGAAGGACGCCCTTTCGAGGGTCGGGAAAAATCTCGCCGCTGTCGCGGAAAGACCAGATTTTGCCTGGGAGTTCAAGGTATTTGACTCAAAAGACGCCAACGCATTTTGTCTGCCGGGCGGAAAAATCGCAGTCTTTAGCGGACTCTTCGACTACCTCTCGAACGATGCCGAGCTTGCGGCAGTCGTCGGACACGAAATCGGACATGCGATAGCAAGGCACGGCGCGGAAAGAATGTCCCAGTCCTTGGTTCAGCAGGTTGGCGGACAAATCCTCCAGACCGCACTTGGCGCGGCAAATTCCAGCTACGAACAGGCTTGGATGGTCGCCTACGGAGGCATTTCAGGGCTTGGTGTCATTCTGCCCTACAGCAGGACACAGGAGTACGAAGCCGACAAGATTGGAGTTTTTCTTATGGCGAAGGCTGGCTATGATCCAGCGGCGTCTCTCTCATTTTGGAAAAAGTTCAGCCAAATATCGAGCCAGAGTAGTATCGGCGAGTTTTTTTCCACACACCCAATGAGCACGAAACGAATGCAGGAAATGGAGGCGCTGATGCCTGAAGCGCGGCAGTACTATGCCAATTCCCAATCTAAAAAAGGATCGGGAGAAACCTACAAGCGCTGAGATATGCTTCGTCTAGCGTGATGATCCAGGCATTGGCTGGAAATATTTCTGATTTGATTGCTTTGTACCGACCTGCTGGCAATATTAATGCAATAATAGGGAGGAAAAAATGCAAAAACAATTTCAGACTGCAGTCATCGTTGCCTGCCTAGTAGTTTTCTGCATCGGAGCTGACGCGGCAAGGGGTGAAAAATTCTCCGCCGAGCTCTTCGTTGACGGAGACAAGACATCCCACGAAATCTCCGAAATTCTAATAAAGTTCAACTACGAAATACAAAAGGAAAGCCTGGAAGACAAAATTGAACTTAATGACGGAGCAGGCGAAGCTCTTTCTGGATTGGCTCTGGAGATTTATCCCGGCGACAGCGAGGGCAGAACCGTGTCCGTGAAAATCCCAGATGAAAGCTCTCTCCTAAATGAATCAAGCCATTACAGCATCACCGTAAAGAAGGGCCTCCGCTATGTCCGATCTGTCGCAAAAAATGGAGATAAAAGATATGCTAAACTTGCCAAGGACATTGAGCTGGATTTTGTGACATCGAGCATGGACATGGCTACGATTTCTACAATGCGCCAGACTCGCTGAGCCGCGAGGGAAGCATACTACCTCCCGGTTATTTCGTCTCAAGAATGTATGCTACAAAAATGATTTCTCCATCGCAAATTCAAAAGCCGTACAAGCGCAGTTTGGACAACCTTTTCTTCTACGCGAGCTGGGAACTTGTCCTATGGCAGATCTTCGGTACAATGACACCTGACATCTCTCCAATAATTACAGGAATTGACAGCTACACCGGAAACTATACATATTCCGGAGTAAGAGACAATTACTACAACGCCAAAATTGGAGACAATTGGAATCAACGCCAAATTATAAACGGAGTTTCCAAGCCGGAAAGCACAATCGCCGGTCTGCTCAACGGCTCAGGACTCTGGATATGGGGAGACCTTCAGCTCGAAGCAAAAAAACAGTATTTCGACACTGGTCGCGCAAGAATCGTCATCTTCGGCCACACCCACAGAGGAATGGTGAAGGGCTACAACAGCAACAACTACGAACTGCTTTCAGGACACCTGGACAGCCTCCCTCCACGCGAGAGACTCGGATATCCGACAAAAATTTTGCTGACTTTGAGAATCAGCCGGACAGAACGGGTGGATTTCCTACAAGTTGAATCCATACTCTTTAACGCTAAACGAGTATACCTCGCACGAAGGCGCAAAGCTCGGGAACTAAAGAAAATCACTTTCCAGGACAATATTTTGAAAGAAGTTTTTTAAGGATTTCCAAATTGAAAGGCTTCGCGATATGATCGTCCATTCCGGCATCCAGACAGGTTTTTTTATCTCCCTCGAGTGCATTTGCAGTAACGGCGATGACAGGGACGCTTGCTCCCAGCTTTCTAATTTCACGCGAGGCTTCGTATCCGTCCATGACCGGCATTTCGCAATCCATAAAGACAATGTCAAAATCCTTGGGCGAGAATTTTTCTAGAGCGTCTTTGCCGTTGATTGCACTTACGGCTGAAACTCCGAGTTTATCGAGGAAAATCATCGCCATTTTTCTGTTCAGCATATCGTCCTCGACCAGGAGAGCTCTGATTCCCTTGAACGTGCCTCTTTCGGCTTCAGCAGAAGCCTTGAGGGGCTTGCTGTCCGCCTGCATTACAGCTTCGATCTCCGAAGAGTTTGGAGACTCGATCGGAATTTCGATTGAAATGGTTGTTCCGGTGCTTTTTGAACTGCTCGCAGAAAGAGAGCCGTTCATTTTTTGAACTAGGTACTTGCAGACTGCCAGTCCTAGTCCGGCAGTGCCGAACTTTTCAAACATCTGCAGTTTCCCTGCGCTGAAGTCAAAAATGCGGGCAATCTTTTCTGAGGAGATTCCAGCCCCCTGATCGGAGACTACGGCGCGAAGAGTCCAGCCAGAGCCGCGCGGAAGGCATGCAAGCTCGAAGCGGACACAGCCCTTGTCTGTGAATCTAACGGCATTCGATAGAAGAGTGGAAAGTATTTGGGATATTCTGCGCATGTCCGCCTTGATCCATTCGGGAAAACGGCCGATTTCAGATTCGAAAAAAAGCCCTTTCTGGATGGCGCTCTCTTTAAAGACCATGCTTAGAGTGTCAAAAATTCTTTGTGACCGGGCTGGCGTGGGAAGAATTTCCAATGACTGGCTCTCAATGCTTGTATAGGAGTTTATCTGCTCGACATACCGCATAAGCTTCTTTCCTGATTCGGAAATTGTCTTCACATAATCGCTCTGCTTTGGATCCAGATCTGTCTCCGCAAGCAGGTCTGTCATGCCTGTTATCCCAGTCATCGGAGTTCTGATCTCGTGGTTCATGCTCAGCAGAAAATTTCTTTTCGACTGATTATCAATTTCCGCCTGAAACGCCATATCCTTTATCATTTCTATAAGATCATCTATCTGCCTGCTCATGACGAGAACAGAATTTCCGATAAAGGAAAGCTCCTTGAAACTGACCGATGACAAATCGAGACTGGGCGATCTCCTCTCAGCAAAATTCCTTAAAAAAACGACAATCAAATCCATCTGCTTCTCTACGTCCATCTGCAGTCTTTTTGAAAAGAGGAAGGCTGTCAGCATAAATAGAATTGCGACGATCACGGCCAGGGCAACATCGAAAAAAAGATCAATTCTTAAGCTGGCGGCGCTGACGGATCTGATCGGAATGGCCGGGAGACTTCCGGTGTATTGCGCGCATATGATCAGTTTTTTGTCCGGGACTCTTTCTGTGTACGCCATATGTCCGCCGGCATCGGCGCTCTTCAAAAAAGCTCTTCCCGGTGCCTTCAGAGTGTTTTTCAGGCAGAAGCGGTATATATCAAGAGTTGAATCATCGTCGGGATGCTCCGACATGTTTGTATTTTCCAAAATTCTATTCGCCGGAGATACAAGTATCTGTCCCTTCTCATCCAAAAGAGATACGGATATCCCGCTTCCTGCTCCGATGGATGAATCGCGGATAATTTTTAGAATCCCTGCTATGTCCCTTGCAGAACCATCCTGATCCGTCCGACAGTTTTTCAGAATATCCTGAACAGATGAGACGGTGCCTTGAAGCATTCGCATTCTGAATTCGTCGTTGACGCTCGAACACTGCATGACGCTGAGCGAGTAGACTGAAAAACGCTGATAGGCCAGGAATGCGATGAAAGCGATACTCAAGAAAAGTATGCTCGCTACCCATGATTTGAAAATTGTTCCAACTATGCTTTTTTTACTGCTGGACGGCATACGGCTTTCTCCCCTAATTCCTCCTTAAGCTAGCACGCCAAAGGAAATTATCCAATTCAGTTTTGTCCTGAATTATGGAAATCAAAAACTTCTGTATCGTGATGACGCCTTGTTTGCTCCAGGGCAAAGTGATTTCAACGAATTTTCCCAGCCGTAGTGGCAAGTGTGGGCGGAAAGCTGTATTTTAAGGAGATGAGACCAGTAGTTTACATTGAAACCAGTATTCCAAGCTTCTTTTATGAGAAGCGCAATGAACCTGAAATGGTTGCACGGAGAAATTGGACAAGGGAATGGTGGAAAAGTAACAGCCAACTGTTTTCTCTTAAAACTAGCGAAGCCGTTATTGCCGAACTTGATGGCGGAGATTATGACACAAAAAATGCGGCGGTCAAACTTCTTGATGGTGTCGAGCGATTGTACATCGCCGATGAACTCGCAGACATAATTGATGTTTATTTGAACAACCACCTAATGCCTCGTGAAAGACTGGGCGATGCTCTGCATTTGGCATTGGCATCATATTACAAATGTGATTTTCTACTGACATGGAATTGCAGACATATTGCCAACGCCAACAAGTTTGAACATATCCGCATTATCAATTCTAGACTTGGACTTTTTGTCCCTTTATTAGTAACCCCCATGGAGCTCTTCAAGGAGGATGCAAAATGAAAGATGAAGCTTTGGAACGAGTATGGAACGCAAGGAAGTCAATAGCAAATAAATGTGGATTTGATTCGCATAAACTTGTAAAATATTTCCAAAAGCGGACGAAAGAAATAGACATCGAACAAGGCAAATCCAGCCGATGCCTGAAACGGCACAGCTGATTTGTAGCGATTAGCCCGTGTAATAAAAAAAACAAAAATTCCGGGAAACAAAAAAATGCGCGTCTTCCAAGTCCTCCTGAAATCCTAAGTCCTCTATGTCCTCGCGCATGGAAATGCCGACATCCTGTCGGCTTGTCGGCTCTCTTCCAGATACCGAGATGTAAAGATTTGCTGAACGACTAAGTTCAGTAAATATTTACGCTGGTGCTCGGTGTTTCCAAATGAAGTCTTTGTGCCTCCGTGGCTTTGTGCGAGGACAAGTTCTTGTCTTTTAACTTCAGATGTCCGAACGTCCGTGATTTTTCAGTGGCACTTTTTTGCCATTTTCAGCCGCAACGCGGCTATGTTATATAGCCTGGGGGCTTCACCAGGACAGGGAAATGGAAGCCATTGCGTCCTGTAGGGACGGTGCAGGGAAACAGCGTGCCTTCAGCACGCATGATCCTGTTTTACGATGTATTCCTATGGTTGAAACCATAGGCTACGTCCCTCCGCCACTCCGCGGCTAAAGAAGTGCCACTTCTCGTTTCTTTCTGTGCCACTTTCAGCGAAAGTGGCATACCTGCAAGAAGTGCCACTTTCATTTTCACATGTCAAATCGGATAAGGAGGAAGAATCAAATATTGTTATGCCCTGATTATAAAGAAGATACGGTTTAAAATTCGCAATTATTAACGATGCCGCGGATTCAGATGTCTGAACTTCGCGGCTTGGCGAGCCTGGCGTGGGAGGAAAAGTTTCCGGTTTACTGTTTAACGGTTTGCGGTCTGATCGAAGTTTTCAGGGTTCTGAAAAGGGTTTTTTCTTTATTTGCTCTCTTGCGGCGTCTCTGACGCTTATTCCGGTGCGCCGGAGCTCGCGGATCTTGGACTTGCTTATTTCCCTTAAGACTGGAAAACGCCCGCCCGCGCCAAATGCGGCATATTCGGAAAACGCCACCAGATAGCTGTTCTTGTCGTGGGGAAGGGTGAAGTATCCTTCATCTTTTTCGGAGGCGCGGCAGAGTCGCTGAATTTTGTTTTCCTCCTTGCAAAGAGACTGCTCTTCGGCGATTCTGCGAATTTCGCTGATATCGAGGCGCATGACGCAGATCTTGTCCTCGTATGGAGCGAACTCGAAAAGATCGGACTCCCGGATCTCGCCGCGTAGCTCAAAATCCGGATTGAGAGGGCCGATGAAGGCGAGCTCCGCATCTCCAGCCGCAATGATTGCCTTGCCAAGTAAATCTGCCGCCGGAGAAAAAGCTGGAGCTGGTTCGTGCCTTATTGGAGCGCGGAGCTTTGCAATCGGGGACTCGTCCATCTTTCTCTGCTCGTCGAGCCATTTTGAGACGGTTTTTCTGCATTTTTCATCTTCCGCTTCGGATGCGTCTGGGAATATGAGGCGAGGCTTTATTTCCGGAGCTGAATCTTCTCTGAACGAGACTTGGACAAGGGCGGCGCATTCCGCATGTTTTCCCGCCTGGATAAAGCAGTTTGAAGCACCCAGATTTTCGAATGGAACCTCCTGATGGGTATGTCCGCCGAAGACAATGGAGATTTGGGGATACTTGAGAAGGAGTCGTTTCAGATTGGGCAATGGACCTTCCTTGTCGGCGTGCATTCCGCAGTGCATTGCGAGGATGATCAGATCGGGATGGGCGTCCATGATCTGAGGCATGATTGCTGAGATGATCTCTTCGGCTCCATCAAAATTGTCCGTCTTGGAGTATGCGCCCTTTCCGAGGTAGCTCAATCCGATGAGGGCGATGCGCTTTCCAGATTTTTCAAGCATGATCCATGGTCTAGTGCGGATTCCGGGGCAGTCGAGATTTGCGGAGATTGTCGGAGTCTTTGATTCGAGAATGAGTTCGGATAGCCTTTTGGCGCCGAAGTCGAATTCGTGGTTCCCCGGCACCCATGCGTCATATTCGAGCGCGTCGAGCATGGCGATTCCGGCGGCACCTCTTGAAATTGTTCCGACAAGGCTTCCCTGTATGGTGTCGCCGCAGTCCAGCAGGAGAGTTTTTCCGCGTCCGCCCGACCTTTCAATTTCCTTCCGGATTTTTGTCGCGAGCTTGAGCCAGGAAGGGGCTCCGTGGCGGCTATCTATGTGCGAATGGATGTCCGTGGTGCATATGATGCTCAGATCTGCGGAATCCTCCCGGGATTTCTCTTTTGCCGCCTGGCTTTGGGCAAAAAATAAAAATAGTGCGGCGAGGACGAGGACGGGCGCGCAAGCCAGGGCTTTGCCTGAAAGCGGTGCGCCTTTCGTAAAAAAGCTGTAAGAAGGCAATCTCATTAAATCTCCGCAGGCATGAGGGCTTGGCATTTGTAAATAATCAAAGAAGAAGCTATACTACTTTCTTTGGCAGTCAACGCATGAAACGCATATTTTTGAATTGAGGAGTGCGGATGAAACAGAAACTTCTGCTGGTGGCGGCGCTGTTTTTCGGGATATTGGCCTTTATTCTCACCTATTATCAGCGTAAAAGTGAAATCGAGAAGCTTAGGGGGTCGGCGAGATCCTACACTTTCGTGAAGATGAAAAAGGACATGCTTGAGGGAGAGGCGCTAGACAAGCAGGATCTCGAGCCATACAAGGACATGCGGCAGAGCACGGCAAAAATAAATGAAGTCCAATTCTCAGAACTGGAGCAGGTCTCCGGAAGAAAGCTTGCGCGCTCGATAAAAAGAGGCGAAACGCTCACAATCTACGACCTTCAGCTCGAGAGCACAGCGAAGTCCGGACTCTCCGGCAAGATTCCGATGGACTACAGGGCAATCTCAATCGCGGTTGACGCGACCTCGTCGGTTACAGGGCTTGTAAGGCCCGGCGACATAGTTGACATAATAGGCACCTTCAAATTTCCGGAAATGAAGAGCGACAAGGGGCTGGACACAGTGACTCTGACCCTTCTGCAGGGTGTGACCATCCTTGCGACAGGAACAGAATTGAGGAACGCCCGCGGGATGGACGCGAAAAAGTCATACAGCACAGTGACACTGCAGGTTGAGCCAGACGAGGCGGAGATGCTTGTCTTCGCCTCGCAGAAGGGGCGCCTCACGCTCAGCCTGAGAAATTCCGAGGAGACGAAGATTGTCAAGGAGCTTCAGAGCGTGAACTTCAGATATCTCGAAGAGAACATTCAGAAATGGAACGAGAAGCGGGAAAAGCGGATGAAAGAAGGACGTGGTGCGAGAATTTCAAGGTGATCTATGCTCAACGCTGTCATAAGGTACGAAGACGGGCGGGAGACTGCGCTTAAACTGCTTCCCGGAATCTACAGGATTGGAAGCAGTCCCGCTTCGCACATCCAGATCGAGCGCCCGGAGATCTCGTCGAGACATGCCCAGCTCCATGTGTCGGAACGGGAAGTGAAGATCTGCGATCTCGGGAGCTCTAATGGGACAAGCATTGACGGACGAAAAATCGGACAGGAGCCTGTTCCGATGCCCCCTGGAGCCGTTGTTAAGATGGGGAAAGTTCTGCTCTCGCTCCTGCCGGATCCTGCCAGTTTGAGGGATTTGCCTCAAAGCGCGGGCTCGAAGCCTAAGAGCGCATTCGACAATCTGACGCCCAATTCAGAGGCTCAAAGCTCCTCTGCGCAGGGGCGTCCGTCCAATCCGAGCAAAATCCCGGTGCTGAAGGTTTCGGGAATTCCAGAGGAGTCCCGCCCTATTGTTCAGGAAATCAAGAAAAGGGCTCATTCCGAGCTTCTTAAGCGGCTGAATTTGAAGAGGATGGCGCTTTCCGGAATTTCAGACAAGGATCTTTCCGACAAGGCGGAGGCGACCATTCACGACATTTTGTCGGAGCTCTCGATTCCGCTTCCGGCGGGCGTCTCCCTTGAGATAATAGAAAAGGAACTTGTCCACGAGGCCATTGGTCTGGGTCCTCTGGAAGATCTAATCGGAATTGGGGAAATCACCGAAGTCATGGTGAACGGTCCCAACTCGGTCTATGTCGAAAAAGCCGGAGTCCTCTTCAAGACCGACACGGCGTTTGCGGACGACAATCAGGTCATGGCGGCGATAGAGAGGATTGTATCTCCGCTCGGGAGGAGGATTGACGAAAGTTCTCCGATGGTTGACGCGCGCCTCAAAGACGGCTCCAGGGTGAACGCAATCATCCCGCCGCTTTCGCTGATTGGTCCAACAATCACGATACGAAAATTTTCCAAGACGCCCTTCAAGGTTGAAGATCTTGTTGCAAACGGATCCTTCACAATGGATGTGGCGCGCTTTCTCGATGTCTGCGTGAAAATCCGCAAGAACATTGTGGTTTCAGGCGGAACCGGCTCGGGGAAAACAGTCCTTCTCAACGTGCTCAGCTCATTTCTGCCGTCGCGCGAGAGGATTGTGACAATAGAGGACGCGGCTGAACTCCAGCTTGGCCAGGAACATGTGATACGCCTGGAGGCAAGACCGCCGAACATAGAGGGCAAGGGTGAAATAACCATACGCGATCTTGTCAGAAACTCGCTGAGGATGAGACCGGACAGGATTGTCGTCGGGGAGTGCCGAGGCGGAGAGGCGCTGGACATGCTCCAGGCAATGAACACCGGCCATGACGGGTCTCTCACCACTGTGCACGCGAATTCTCCCAGAGACGCCCTCGCCAGGCTCGAAACGCTCGTTCTTATGGCAGGCTTCGACCTGCCGCTGAGAGCAATAAGAGAGCAGATCGCGTCCGCCGTCACAATCATAGTCCAGGTCGGGAGAAACAAGGACGGCTCCAGAAAGCTCCTCAACGTGAGCGAGATAACAAAGATGGAGGGGGAAGTCATAACGATGCAGGACATCTTCATCTTCAAGCATGATGGATGGACTCCGGACGGCAGAATAAAGGGAAGGCATGTCGGATGCGGCAACATTCCCACATTCATCGAAGACATACAGAGATCGCGCCTTGATCTTGACATATCCATGTTCAAAGACGGAAGAGGAGATTTCCGCTGATGAATCCTTTCGACCATGGACTCATTCTGACAAGTCTTTCAGCCGCGCTCGCGGTCTTCTTCGCGGTGATGGTCGTCGTTGACTTCATGGGCTACGTTTCAAGCCGCTACAGGGACAGATACATAGAGGAGACGGCGACAGAGCTTGACGACATCCTCCTGCAGATGCCCCCTTCGCGGATTCTGGATCTGACGCTCGCAATCAGCGCCCTTGCAGGCTTTTCCGCCAGCGTCTTCTACGGGCTTGCGTCGAGACAGCCGAACTGGTCAATAGCTATTTTGTGCGGTCTCTTCGCTGCGATATGCGCATTTCCTGTCCCGAGGTTCTATCTCAGGTTCCTCAAGAAACGCAGGCTTGAAAAGTTCAACGAACAGCTCGAAGATGCGCTCAGCTCGATGAGCAGTGCGCTAAAAGCCGGCTTCAGCATAAACCAGGCGCTCGAAGTCATAGCCGAAGAAAACAGGCGCCCCATCTCTATCGAATTCAGACTACTGCTCCAGGAAATCAGACTCGGAGTCCCCCTTGAAAAGGCGCTGGACAACATGACCCAAAGAATGCAAAGCGATGATTTCGAGCTGGTTGCGACCGCAATACTTACGGCGAGGCAGACAGGCGGCGAGCTAACCGTAATCTTCGAGCGGCTTTCCGCGCTGATACGCGAGAGGCTGAGGATACACCTCAGACTGAGGACCCTGACAGCGCAGGGGCGCATACAGGCGATCATCGTCGGCGGAATGCCGATACTTCTCCTCTTCGCCATGAACTACATCGCCCCCGACATGATGGGCGACTTTTTCTCCTCGATCAAGGGGCTGGGACTCATTGCGCTCGCCGTTTTTCTGGACGTCCTCGGATTCCTAGTGATCAAGAAAATTCTAACAATAGACGTGTGACCGCATGGCAGACTTCTACATGACAGCTCTCATTTCGATTTCGGCGGCTATCTCGGTCGCCTCGCTCGCCTATTGCCTCCTCTCAATAGCCTTTGACATTCAGGTGGAGGTTAAGGACTCTGCAAAAAGGCTTCCAATCCTCTTCAAGCTTCTCCTTCCGCTTGCGCCGAATGTTTCGCCGCTGGCGTCCGCCTCCATTCTTGCAGGCTACCGCAAATCGGCACGCGAGGGAATACTCATGGCTGGCATCGAACAGCTCATTGACGAGGAAGGTCTTGTCTGCGTCAGCATCCTCTCTTCCATGCTCGGAATCATTTTCAGCGTTGTCATTCTGATCTTTGGTCAGTTTTTCGCTTCCGTCGCAATTCTCCTTGTCTTTGTGTTCTACCCGAAACTTTGGCTGAATTCCTCGATCAGGCGCAGGCATCTTGAAATTCAGAAGGCGCTTCCCAACGTTCTTGACCTGCTCACATTGTCTGTCGAGGCGGGGCGCGACTTCCTCACCGCCCTAAGGGATATTCTCGCAAGGAGGAGGCGCGACGCCCTTTGCGAGGAGCTCGAACGCGCATTCCGCGAAATCCAGCTTGGCAGACAGAGGAGAGTCGCCCTGAAGGATCTCGCCATGCGGGTCCAACAGCCTGATCTCACCATCGTTCTGAATTCCATCATCCAGGCGGACGAGCTTGGCGTCAGCATAGGTCAAATATTGAGGATCCAGGGAGATCAGCTCAGGCTCAAGCGCTTCAGCCGCGCCGAACGGCTTGCCAACGAGGCACCCGTGAAGATTCTCTTTCCCTTGGCAGTCTTCATCATGCCTGCGGTAATCATCATTCTCCTGGGGCCAGTCATACTCAAAGGATTCAACGTTCTGCTCAAATGATCTGGAATCTTACAAAAAGGACGATACTTTCAAGGCGGCCGGTTTCGGCGATAGGCCCCTTCATGCGCATGCGCGGAATGATTGCAAGGGATTTCAGTGAGTTCGACGCCATGGTCTTTTCAAACTGCGCCTGCATACACACATGCTTCATGTCAATCAGCATAGACGCGGTCTTCCTTTCCGAAGGAAACAAGGTTTCAAGTGTCAGAAAGTCGCTCGAGCCCTGGCATCCGTTCGTAGGAGCCAAAGATTCGACGATTGTGATCGAACTGCCCGAAGGCGCAATCGCTAAGAGCGGAACGGAAGTCGGCGACATCCTCGATTTGAACGCGGAGCTCTGCGAGCCTGAAAAGCTTCTTGCGAAGCGCTTCGAGCCGCCAATAGCTCCTGAAACAGCAATACCATTGAGAAAAGAGTAAAATGAAACTTTTTTTCATTGACGGCAAGAAAGCCGGAGAATCCTTTGTCCTGACTCCGCCCGGAATAAGCCTTGGCAGGGAGCTGGACAATGACCTGGTCCTCGACAGCGAGGGATGCTCCCGCTACCACGCGAAGATCGAATGGACGGACGAAGGCTGGACCATCAAAGACCTCGGGAGCACCAACGGCTCCAAGGTCAACGGCATAAAAATTGGAGCACCGTGTGTCCTACGTGAAAACGACAAGATCCGCATTGGAGCGAACAATCTGCTATTTGCGGAAAACCTGCCCGGCGCATCCGGAAAAGCCGCCGCGCCCACACTCGGCGAGCCTGACTCCGAATCCCACGGCGCACCCACGCTGACCGAAATTGATCCGGCTGAAGTGGACGTGAAAAGATCCCCTTTCAGCGACTTTTTCTCGCCAAAATCAAAGGACGGCAAAAAAATAGGGCATAGCGGATCGAACGACGACATCTTTTCGAAAAAAACGCCCGATGCGCCTTCCGACAAGCAGGCAAACAGCAAGAGGAAATCCCAGACACTCTTCTACGCGATCGTCGTCCTCGCCGCTGTCCTTCTTGTCTCACTCTTTGTGCTCGTCGAGAAAATCCTATCGGAAAAGTCGTCAAAAGCTCCTGCAGAACAGGCTCAGAAGGAAAGCGGCGCGCCGCCGGAAATTCTGTATGAAAAGCAGATAATAAGCCCGGACAATGTCTTCAGATACGAACTGCGGGTCCGGGGCGGACGCATAAGCGTGACAAGGGACGATCTCAAGTGCAATGTGAGATTTTCAAAGAACAAGGAGCTGAGCCCTGAGCAGACGCGAAATCTCTGCGAGGAGATCAAAAGGGCTGACTTCTTCAGTCTTCAGTCCCCGCAGACTGGCGTAAGCGGCGACGAGGGGGACGAGGACAAGCGTCTCACTGTCGCATACGGAAAGGCGCTCAACTCTGTCCGGGTGAAAAACACCTTCGAGCCCCAGCCCTTCAAGGAGTCCGTTAAAATTCTCGAGGATTTTTCAGAAACAGTCCTGAACATCCCTCCGATTTCCCTCAGCGCCGAAGAGATGCAGGAAGAGGCGAAGATTGCCTTCGACAAGGCGGAACAGCTTTTCCTGAACTACAAAGCCCAGGATGAAAACCTCAACGAGGCGATCAAAAGATACCAGATGGTCGTGGAATTCCTGGAGTATTTCGAACCCAAGCCAGCCATGTATGACAAAGCTTTTTCCCAGATGCAGGAGGCAAAGAGAATTCTCATGGAAGAGATCAAGGCGCACAATTCTGACGCTGTGACCTATCAGAAGAAAAACGACTGGATCAGGGCGAAGGACGAATACAGGAAAATCATGAATAAGCTTGATCCGTCCGACAAGTTGTATCAGCAGGCCAGAGATAAAGTGATCAGGATAGAAACCCACTACAAGATTGGCAAATAGACAATGGAAAGAACTCAAAGAAGACACACGCCATTAATGCTCGCCGTATCCCACCTGCTCCTGTGCGGATTTGCGGCTATCGCCATCCTCTTCGCCGGATGCTCCCAGGAAAAGCCCGACACGAGAGCCGAAATATTTGTCACGAGCGTCCCCGACATCGCAACCGTCTTCGTGAACGGAAAGGAGTCAGGTCTGACCCCACTGCGCTTCAAAGCGCCCCCCGACACATATATCCTTGAAATTGAAAAGGCGGGCTACAAGACAGCATTCTGCAGAATCACATGCGAGGCTATGAAGGAGCGCAATGTTGAAATCCAGCTTGAACCGCTCTCCGCCGCCGTCATGCTGATCTCTGATCCGCCAGGCTCAATCGTTACTAAGGACGGCGCCCAAATCGGCCAGACACCAACGATTCTGCGAGACTGCCCACTCGGAAAACACGCCGCAACTCTCTCAAAGGCAGGATTCGTATCTCAGGAAATCCAATGGACTGTTGAAGATTCCAGACCGATGAAGCAGACAGGCAGGCTTGCCTCGAACATCGGAGAACTGTCCGTTGACAGTTCTCCAAAGGGCGCGGATGTCACCGTTGACGGAAAATTCATAGGGAAAACTCCAGTTTCGGAAAGATTTGAACCTGGCGTCAAGGAACTCGTCGTGCGTCTCTCGGGCCACAGCGTATTCGAGCAGAAGGTCACAGTCGAACGGGATGCCGTCCGCGAAGTCCATGCAGAACTTTCAATACTGCCCGGCAGACTCATCGTCAAGACAAGCCCCTCTGGCGCGACAGTCACTGTCAACAATGAATTTTCCAAGGAGTCGCCCGCGGAATTCGCAGATTTGAAGCCGGGAACCTATTCGGTTAAAGTTCAAAAGACCAATTTCGATCCGGAGGAAAGGGAGGCGATTGTTAGTCCCGGCAGGGACACGGAGCTCCTTTTTGAGATCTCCAGCAATCAGGGGGAGATACACATCTCCGCCAATCCGCCGGGAGTCACAATTTTCCTTGACGGGAAAAAGATAGGAAGCACCGTCCCGGACCAGAATAAATCTATATCGAAAATCTTCGAGATTCGCGGAGTCTCGAGTGGAAAGCACACAGTGACAGTCTCTCACCACAGAGCGGTTCCCAACGAGATTTCCTTCACCGTCGTGGTGCCGAAAGGGAAGACAGCCTCCCCGAAGCCCGTTACAATGTGGATTGCAGACACCTATCTCAAGCTCAAAAACGGCCGTGAGATGAATGGCCGTCTCAGACAGGAGAACGAGGAATTCATCATATTCGAGCCGGAACCGTCTATCCACATCCAGTATCGCAGGGATGAAATTGATGTTCTTAAAAAAATGCTTGTTGAATAATCAGATATAGGAGACACCATGGAAAAGAAAACGCTTGTCGCCGTAATGATGGGAAGCAAAAGCGATCTGCCCAACCTGAAAAAGACATTTGAGATTCTCGGAGAATTTGGAATAGGCTTCACAGCGCGAGTCCTGTCTGCTCACAGAACACCCCATGAAGCTGTAGCCTTTGTTGAAGAATCTGAAAAGGCCGGCGTGAAGATTTTCATCTGCGCCGCAGGAATGGCGGCGCATCTTGGCGGAGTTGTCGCCGCACATACCGTCCTGCCAGTGATCGGAGTCCCGATGTCATGTGAGCCTTTCAACGGACTAGACTCCCTCTTCTCAATGGTGCAAATGCCTCCGGGCATTCCAGTCGCGACCGTGACCGTCGGAAAAAATGGCGCTGAAAATGCCGCGCTTCTTGCAATCTCAATGCTGGCTCTGTCAGACCATGCATTGCTCGAAAGGCTCAAAGATTTCAGACGCAGACAAACTGCCAAAGTTCTGGATGCCGACAGGGAAATTCAAAGCCTGTTCCCATAGCTCCATTTTACCGCAGTCATGATGTCCCAGAGATCTGCGGGAAATGTTTTACGACATTTTACAGACAGTCTCTCCTTTTTCTAATTTAACCTTTTTCCATCCGTGCCTTTTCATCAGCCTGGAGAGTGTCGCCTATAGTTTTTCAGATAAATAATTTCATTATTTTGCTGAAAAACTATCATCGAGAAGCTGAAGCTCCGCACAGCTTCTCAGTTTTTTCATGACTATTATGACTTCCGCCGCGTCGCTCATCTAGTGTCCTGTCCCTTAAATACTAATCGT
>DYRX01000029.1 GCA_020718525.1 Victivallis vadensis | reverse complement strand
TCGTGAAAATCGCCCCTTCGGGCGCACCCCAGACGATTCCTATCAGAGGAACCAGGCCGTTGTCGTAAATCATGCACCTTGGAATTTCAAGTGGCGCGGTCCCGAGATTGGCAAAGCCTCTTCCCAGATTGTGAAGCGGACGCATTTTTACCGGTGCTTTTTCTGTTTTAGCGGATGCGGTCGCCGCATTTCTTGAGTCAGCCTTGTCTTTGGCAGAGTCCTGCGCCCGGGAGCTTGCAGGCAAAAGCAGAAACAGCGCAACGGCAAGAGCTCCGACAATAGTTTTGCTGAGCATGGAAGAATCCTTTAGTTTTTTTGAGAGGGCGGATCGGCGATGATTTCCGTTCCAATTCCTTTGTCGGTAAATATCTCCAGAAGAAGGGAATGCTGAATTCTTCCGTCAATCATATGCACTTTCTTCGTGCCCGCCCTGATTGCGTGGATGGCGCTTTCGATTTTCGGTATCATGCCGCCGCTTATGACGTTGTCCTTGATGAGGGATGCGACCTCGCCGACCTTGATCGTGGAAATGACGCTTTCATGATCCTCTGGATTTCTGAGAATGCCAGGGACATCGCTTATGAATACTAGCTTGCGGGCCTTGAGAGCCTCGGCAATCTTGCAGGCGGCAATGTCGGCATTTATGTTGTAGATGCTTCCGTCTTCGCCGACGGCAAGAGGAGCGATGACGGGGACGGACACCGAGTCAATCGTTCCGAGTATGGATTCGACGTCAACTCCGATGACTTCGCCGACAAGTCCGATGTCGAGCTCCACACCGGTTTTCGGGCACTTCGTGGTCATCCTGCTGGCCTTGAGAACATTTTTGCCGGAGACCTGTCTGCCCCTTCCGCCTGCCTCGAGTATGGCGCCGACCAGATCCGAGTTTATCGTGTTGTGCATGACGTCGTCAACTAGGGAAATCGTCTTTTCACAGGTGTATCTGAGACCGTTGATGAACTTGGCTTCTATGCCTGCCTCCTTCATTCTTGCGGTTATTGCCTTTCCGCCGCCATGTACGACGACGGGCTTCATTCCGACGCATTCCATGAAGACGATATCCCTCATCGCGCTTTTGATGAGCTTTTTGTCCTCCATGGCACTTCCGCCGAATTTGATGACGACGATCGCGTCCCGGAATTTCTGAATGTATGGCAGAGCCTCGATCAGAACGGCCGCTTTGTCAATGATCCTCTTCATGGTACTGCTTCTTCCTCTTTTTAATTGTCACGTATGGTAGTCAGCATTTATTTTCACATAGTCATACGATATGTCGTTAGTCCAGACTTCGCAATCGGCATCCCCGCAATTCAGCACAATTCTGACTGTGAACTCGTCATTTTTGAGTATTTCAGCGAGTTTGCATTCGGGGACATCGGATGCCATGCCTCCGCTGACGGCGCAAAGATGATCGAAATATAGTTCGAAAGAGTCCGGTTTGATTTTGGCGCCGGATCTGCCTGCGGCGGCAAGAATTCTCCCCCAGTTTGGGTCTGCACCAAACCAGGCGGTCTTGCAGAGAAGAGAGTTTGCGACTGTCCTCGCGCAAAGCAGGGCATCCTTTTTGCTCGCTGCCTTCTCAACCTTGACTGAGACAAATTTTGTGGCGCCCTCACCGTCGAGAACAATCTGCTTTGCGAGCTCCGTCATCAGATATGAAAGCGCCTTTGCGAATTTCGCAGAATCTCCGCCAGCAGACTTCAGCGCAGGGTTGCCTGCCATTCCGTTGGCGAGGACAATGACTGTGTCGTTCGTACTGGTGTCGCCGTCAACCGTGATTCTGTTGAAGCTCTCTTCGCATGCCTCGTTGGACAGTTTTTGCAGAAGACGTGGTGCTATTGCGACATCGCTGGTGATCACGCAGATCATTGTCGCGTGAAGTCCCTTCATGTCGGGGGCGATCATTCCAGCGCCTTTCGCCATTCCGGCGAGGGTGACTTTATTTCCAGACAATTCCATCGAGAGGGCGAGACGTTTGGGAAAAGTGTCGGTAGTCATAATCGCGGCGCAGGCGTCTCCTCCTCCTTTGCGCGAGAGGGCGGCGGCGGCGGCCGGGATTCCACTGGCGATCAGGTTCATGGGAAGAGGGACTCCGATCCTTCCTGTGGAGCAGACCAGGACATTTCCGGCATCGCAGGAGAGCTCCCTGGCGGCGATCTTCGCCATCTCGGAGGCATTCTCAAGTCCGGACTTTCCAGTGCAGGCGTTTGCATTTCCGCTGTTGATCACGACGGCCCTGTACGATTCCCTGCTTTTTGCAAGATGTTTTTTGGAAATTTGTACAGGGGCGGCCGGAAAGCGGCATTTTGTGAATAGGGCGGCGGCGGAGGAGGGGCTTTTTGAATGGATTAGCGCGATGTCTGGATTGCCGCTCTTTTTGAGTCCCGCCTTCACTCCGCTGGCTTCGAATCCGAGAGGAGAGCATAGATCTCCGTCTGGAATGGCGATAAAGTCGCTTTTCATTGTTCGCTTCCTTTTTCATAGTTTGCCTTTACTTTTATCGAGATGCCGCCTCTGGGTCTGAATGCTCCAATCACTTCGGCGCGCACGGGCTGAGAGACCTTGACGATCGAATCGAGTATCAAATTGACAGCCTCCTCGTGGAAGATGTCGCAGTTCCGGAATGAAAAAAGAAAAATTTTCAGGGATTTGCTCTCGATGCAGAGCTTGTCGGGAACATATTTGATGCTGATTTCGCCAAAATCAGGCTGACCTGTGACCGGGCAATGCGAGGTGAATTCCGGACAGTCGAATGCAATCTCGTAGTTTCTGCCGACATATAGGTTGTCGAAGACCTCGAGCTTGGCGTCAGCGGGCCTGTCCGGATATTTTGTGAAGGATTTTTTCAGCAGGGACAGCTTCGAGAAGCGGGCTTCGTCGTTATTCCCGATAATCTCGGCGGGCGCTTTCAGGGCAGGGGGCTTTTTTTTTGCGTTTTTTGCTTCTCGTGGCATTTCAGATCTTATTTTCACTGGCTTAACCTTTGATTGTTGGCGACAAGTTGAGATCGTTTCGGAATAAAAAAAATACATCCAAATTGGCATTTTGAAAATTGATTGATAGATTTTGTCGGATTAAAGCATATATTTGTTTGGAGCGCACGGTTTTTTGCGGGGGCGCGGCAACACAGGAAAAAAGAGGCTAGAATGTTTGAACGTTCCTTTTACACTCCCGAGCTCATGACGCTGGTCTGGATTCTCATTTTCGTATCCGACTGGATCATGAACTACAATGGTGCCAGGCTCTACTATCAGAACGTCAAAGGGATAATAACCTACGAAGACGGAGACAACCTAAGACCCATTTCCATGGAGGAGATGCGCAGGCCGCTATGGCTTCTCCTAAGATTCATCTCCGAGCTGACAATCAGTTCGTCCGGCATCTGGCTTCTGCTGAGCGTATGCAAGCTTTACTCGAGCGACAGATACTACGAGATAGTCTGTGGCTTCTTCATCCTTCTCGAAGCCTGCATCCACTTCAGACATCTTGGAAATGTCGCGCTCTTCTCCTCTTTCAGAAAAAACAGCGGAATAAGGGGAGCAATCTCCTTTCCCAACTATGTAATGCTAAAAGCCGCCTCCGTGGACTATCTGATATTTGCTGTGGCTTTTTTCTTCCTCTTCGCTCTCAACGGCATCAATTTTGCACTCGGGGGAGCGATCTCATGCCTTGGCGCCTCAATCTTCAATGGACTGCATGCGATAGTCAGCAGACTCGAAATGCTTGGGCGGATCGGACGAGCCTGACCTGATTTTTGCGCCAACGGTTTCGCAATCCACTATTAAACGGTCGCAGGATCGTCTCGTACTGTTTTCAAATCGTTCCCGTAGACATTCTTGTTCTATGGTTTTTCATTTTAATAAATTCAAAGTGTGAACTTATTTTCCATGAAAAACGATACCAGGAATCAGTCGCTGATTCCTGCGGGTAATCTTTTACGACATTTTCCAGACAGTCGCCCTGTTTTCTGATTTAGCAATGAAATGCCGTTGATTAGATGGGGGAAAACTTTTTCATGGTCTTTGAGACCCGGATGCTTCTTCCCTAGAAGCTTTGTTCAGCGGACTATACAAAGGGCGAAAAAATGCCGCCAAAAAATAACGCAGATTCAGACATCTGAGATTGGCTAAAAGGAGCTTTACCGAAAGCAAAAAACAAGTGGAGGCAAGGTTGCAAAAAAGAAGCTCAGCCTTTGACGGCGCCGGAGGCGAGACCCTTCACAAAGAGTCTCATTGTGAAGATGAATATGAGTACCATGGGGATGCTTGCGATGGTGTAGCCTGCCATCAACTGTCCCCAGTTCTTCACATATTCGGAGTCCATGCTGACAAGTCCGACTGCGATTGGAAGCATGCTGTTATCCCTGATTACGACCATAGGCAGAATGTAGTCGTTCCATATGCCGATGAACTGCAGTATCCCGAGCGTTGAAAGTATGCTTCCTGACATGGGAAGCACCACATTATATACCTGCTGGAAAAGGGAGGCTCCGTCAACCTCGGCGGCGTCGAAAAGATCCTGCGGGATGTCCTCTATAAAGTTTTTCAGGATGTAGATTTGAATGACCTGTCCGCCGGTCACATATACAACAATCAGTCCCATGAAGGAATTGAGCAGTGAAAGATTTTTCAGGAGCATGAAGAGGGGAATCAGGTTCGCCACATGTGGCATAAGCATGAGTATCAGAAAGAAGTACCAGAGAAATTTGTGTCCCGGCGCCTTGAAGCGCGCGAAAAAGAAGGCGGCGTTCAGCGTCAGGACAAATGTCAGCACTATGGAAGTCACACAAAGGAAGATGGTGTTGAATATGTAGTCTTTCACGATTCCCCACGCCACGGAGTAGTTTTCGAATTGGAATGGGAGCATGAAGGACCAGGGATTTCCTGCGAACTGCGCATTTGTCTTCCCGCTGATTGTGAGCATGACATAGAATGGGAAAAGGGATGCGGAAAGAATCAGCAGGATGAAGATGTTCTTCGATATTTCGGAAAGGATCTCGGTATTTTTGAATCCGATCAGTCTCATTTTCGGCTTCCTGTCTTTATTTGTCAACTTTCAAATATCTGTTGTTGAACTCCGTCAGCAGAAGGATGAAGAAGAAGAGTATCAGGCCGATTGCGCAGGCGTAGCCGGCATAGCCTTCCCTGAAGGCCGAACGGAACATGTAAAGACCCGGAATCATGAGCTTCCCGTTTGGGCCTCCGTCGGTTCCGAAGAGGATCAGGACAAAGGAATACGACTGTATTGTTCCGATGATCATCAGCACCATGTTTATGCGCACCTGAGTAAGAATGAGGGGAAGCTCTATGTTGAAGAATTTCTGTATCGGCCCGGCGCCATCAATGTCCGCCGCCTCGTACACGCTCTTGTCGATCTGCTGAAGACCGGCAAGATATATGAGGACTCCGACCACGCCGACCCACGGGAAGCCCCAGATTATGAATGCGGGGATGACCAGGCTTTCGTTGCCAAGCCAGACGGGCTGGACGCCTGCTTTGAAAACTCCTCCCCAGTCAAGCTTTACGTCTAGCCAAATCAACGCGTCCATGATCCCGCAGGAACTCAGGATCTGGTTGAATATGCCGATGTTGGGTTCGAAGAAGAATTTCCAGAGCAGGAGATAGACCATGCCGGGAATTATCATGGGGATGACAAAGAGAACTCTGTAGAAATAGTTCATCTTTTCGCTTTTGAGCCTGTTGATTACAACGGCGGTGAGAATTGAAGGGATCATCTTGACTACATTGAAGGCTATCAGAATCGAGATTACGCCGAAGCCTGACCATAGGATGACATCTCCGCCACCGTGGCTGGCAAGCGCCCAAAAACAGAAGGAGAGTGCGGTGAAAGACTGGAAAGATCTTATGGTCGAGAGATTAGGAAACTTTGCTGAAAGGCGTGGCATCCACAGGATGATTCCCAGAATCAGAATCGAGACAATCCCTGCAAATACCGTATCGAAGCCCAGACTTCTGATCAGGAACAGGATGAAAAGTCCAAGCGGCATCAGTGAATATGCGCGCTTGTTTGCATCGTCTCTGTCGCACTTGATCAGGATGCTGGCGTACAAAATGCCTGCCAGGACTGCGCCAGTGACAAGAATCCCCACACTGGCAGGAGAAAAACCGAAAATTTTTGAGAAGGCTAGCTCCGCTTTCAGAAGCACTGCAATTGCGATGAGCGGCGAGAGGATTCCAGAAGCCAAGAGAAGGAGCCTTGACAATAGGTTGTCTTTTGCAGAGCTTATAAGTGTCGCGTAGAAAAGGACATACACCGCAATCCAGGGCCAATAGTTTCCCAGAAGACGGTGGAAGTTGCGGTCCCCGATGAAATAGTTGATGTCTTCGCCGTTCCATCTGTAGAAGGCATGAAACATGGCGCTGACCGCCGGATAGTAGGAGAAAAGTGCCACCAGAAGAACGCTAGGCAGGACAAAAAGATAGATTTTCCAGTAATTGGACAAGGCTCTGACTGTTACGACTCTTGGCATTTTTCTATCAATCCTTCTTGAAACTGTCGTGAGTTTTTCTGAACTGCTTTAGAAATTCCACTTCGGCGTCCTTCTTCAAGTGCTCCTCGGTAAAATTCCTGACAAGCAAGGGCTTGACCACTGTGTATGCCAGGATGTCCCATGCGGCGGCAAGCTTTCTGGCATTTTTTTCCGCCTGAGCCGTCCCCGCGGTATCGGGAAAAAGATATCCGGCAAGGGCTGAACTCCTCCGCAAGTTCTTGTCAGGAATTGACTCGTTGTATCCGTTGAGCAGTCTTTCATAGTCGTAAGCTGATTCGGAAGGAATACTGTTTTTCAGCGCCTTTATGTAGTTGTCGTAGCCGAAGGCGCCCTCGTCGGATATGTATGGCCAGTAAGTCTGGGACTCCTTCATGGTGCTTCGGGGACCAGAATTGAAGTTCAAATATCCCCAGTATCCCCGGTAGTCAGGAACGAATTTTGTGAGAAGACCGAATGGTTCCGCGCCTTTGACAGAGGGAATCCATTGAGAAATCCTGTTCAATTCCTGATTGTTCTCAGGGGTGGTGCAGAACTGCAGAAACTTGATCGCAATGTCCTGATTCTTTGAAAATTTTGTTACGCCGAGGGGAAATCCGAGAGCTACGACCTCTGCCACCTTCCCGTTGAAAAACTCGCCATACTTCGGATCGTCCTTCCGCGGCATTGGAAAATCGAAGACCCCGACATCAAAACGCATCCTTTTCCTGAGCCCCGCCCTGCTCGCAGGCGAGGAGGACTGGACAAAAGTGACGACCGGACAAATATTTCCGGAATCGTCCAGGCAGTCTTTCAACTTCAAGCCATATGCGTCAAGAAGGGACTGGCCTTCTGGTCCAGGGCTAGGCGCAATTGTAAGCACCTTTTCATGACGATCCCGCAAAATCTTGAGTTTGACGGACTTGCTGACGGATGAGGTCAGAAGTGCATCTTCAGCTTCCTTCGAATTCGATACTGCCTTGCCGTCAACCTCCTTGATCACATCTCCAAAAGGCTGTTCCTTGATTTGCTTGACAAAGGAATTAGCATCCCAGCTCCCGGATGTTATCATCGTGGCGCGCCCCTGAACAAAAGCGAAGCCGGCATCCATCCTGTCAACCGACATGAAGCCCCTCGGGAAATATTTGGCAATGTCCTTGACGATTTCTCTGGACGCCTTGTATTTCGGATCGTCAAAGGTCAGCTCGCCCGACAAAAAACTTGTGAGTGTCTCGAAGTCATGCGTTTCGCCGTCGAAGTCTCTGTCAAGCGCCAAAACTCTGTCCGAGCTGAGGGCGCATGCATACCTTGTTTTGAAGAGATTCACCTGATAGCTGGAGGATGAAATCGGGTTCAAATTCAATTTTTCAGGGAGCTGTCCTTCTTTCGATGCGCGGATTTCGGCAGCCTTGTCGGCCGCCTCGACATATTTCACGATCTTTTCACAGACGTCGAAAAGCTCTTTCAGGCTTGAAGGCGGATTCGAATTTCCCAGCACTTCCTCGAACAAATCCTTGTTGTAGAAGATTCTTATGGTGAACTGGCTCAGCGGCACGGTGTAGTACTCGACCAGCTCGCTTATGTAGGAGGACTGCATCCCGTCCAGGAAAGTGTCTTTCCAGGGGACATCCCTGAACTGATTGTCCTTATTGTATGGATTCGGTTTGTCAATGATGTCTGTGATAGGCTGAAAATATCTTCCAAGATAGGTTCTGGTGTCGAACATGCCGACCTCGATGATGTCTGGTGCCGTCCTGCCGATAAGCTGTGTCGTAACCCATTGGGCATAGGCGCGTTCGGATATTGGAATCTGTTCAATCTTGACTCCGGGATTCTCCGCCTCGAAGCGTCTTATCATCTCCTCGACTCCGGAGCGGACACCCGTTTCCAACTGCCAATGGCAGAGGCGTACAATTGTTCTTCCTCCGAATTTTTCCTCTCCAGTGTTTTTGAGGACATTCCAAAGTGCGCCGAAATAGCAGACAAGGAGAAGCGCAATGCCCACATAGTTGACTGGGGAGATGCCTTCCCTTTCGATTTTTTCGCTCATTTGCCTGCTCCTGCACCGTCAAGATCCGAGACCCGCTGTTCGGCAAAATATGCCTTGACATCGTTTGGGTTCTCTTTTCTGAACTTGTTGTAGTATTCGATAGCCTTCGAGGGATTTTTCAGCTTCAAATCGTAGATTCGCGCAAGCTTGAAGGTTACCTGTGCCCTAGTCACATGACTCGTCGCGCCAAAAGCCAAATACTGGTCAAAATATTTGACGGCGTTCTGGTAATCCCCCTTCGAGACGCTGATTTCAGCGAGGAGTCTCGCCATGGCAGGGAGAAGAAGCCGGGATTCCTTGTCCAGACTCTCCCTCTTTTCGAAGGACTTGTCGAGGTACGCCTCCAATTTGCGGAGGGACTGGAGCGAATCTTCGGAGCTCAGATCTGAAATTTTAAAGACCGTTCCGGCGAGGATTGAATTCTGCGATGCAAGACTGATCTCATTTCCTGAAGAAATCGAGTCGCATATTGCCTGAGCCTCCGACAAGAGCTCCGTGTTTCGGCTGAGCCTGAAAATCATCAGCAGGCACTCGGCCTGCATGGATCTAAGGACCTCCTCGATTCGGCGGTCTCCTCCGGACTTCGCAATCGCCAGCTTGTAGCACTCGATCGCTTTCCTGTAGTCGGATTCTGAAACATTCGAGCCTTTTCCAAACTGGTGGCAGAACGCCAGACCCGTCATCGCCTCGCAATACTCGGAATCGGACAAACTCGGCTTAGAAAGAACTTCATTGAAATTTTTTCTGGCAGAATCGAAGATTCCGTAGCCATACTCTTCCCAACCCTTTGTCAGCAAGCCCTTTACGGAATCATCTGAATAAGCTTCGGAGACTGCAGAAAAGATGAAAGCAAACGAAAGCGCAAGCACCGTAAACGCTCCCGATCTCTTGCCAAAAAACAAATTGTCCAAGCCTAATCTCATTTTTCCCCGCATTTTTTCACTGCAAGCCTATGCCACGGACGCTGACGGTATCCTGAGAGCCCGCCAAGAAGTCGCCCCGGAGATGCAATCATATCGGGCTAAGATAGCTTTGCAGAAAGACGCTTTCCAGTCTGAAATGCAATTTTGAATGAAAAATCTCTGAAACTTGCAAAAGGTGGCTCAATCGCCTATCTTCATGCACCGCGTCAGGCATGCGACAAAGGATCTGCTGAATGACAGAATGCATTGAAAAAAAAAGAGCTCCGAGAAATCGCACAATGATCTTGAGCGAGTCTGACTTCCTCCACTACGGAAGCCGGCTCATCCGCATTGAAAGCCCTGTTTCCGAGAAGTTCCTTGAAAACAAAACCGCAAAGCAGGACATTTTCGAAATCATCCCTTTCCTCCCTTCTAATTTTGTTGACCTGCTATTTCTGGATCCTCCATACAATCTCGACAAGAATTTCAATGCCGTCTCTTTCAAGGCATTGGATTCCTCTCAATATTTGAACTGGCTCGATTCCTGGCTCCTACCGCTTTTGCGAGTCCTCAAGCGTAGCGCGTCAGTTTATATTTGCGGGGACTGGCGCTCGGCATCTGCAATTCAGACCTTTGCCGAGAGACATCTCAAAATCCGCAACAGGATCACCTGGGAGCGCGAAAAAGGCAGAGGCGCGCAAAAAAACTGGAAAAATTGCTCCGAGGACATCTGGTTCTGCACAGTCTCAAACGATTACTATTTCGATCCTGACTCGGTAAAGCTGAAAAGGCGCGTCGTCGCTCCATACAAAAAGGATGGAGTGCCCAAAGATTGGGAGGAAGACGAATCCGGCGGCGGATTCAGGCTCACTAGCCCCTCCAATCTGTGGACAGATCTGACTGTCCCCTTCTGGGCAATGCCAGAAAACACCTTCCACCCGACACAGAAACCTGAAAAACTGCTTGCAAAAATCATTCTGGCATCATCCAGGCCGAACGATTTTGTCTTCGACCCATTTCTCGGCTCGGGAACATGCTCTGTTGTCGCAAAAAAACTCGGACGCCGTTTTTTCGGAGTCGAACTCGACCACAGCTTCGCATGCCTGGCAGAAAAGCGGATAGAAGCGGCTGATGCCGACAAAAGCATACAAGGCTACTCAGATGGAATATTTTGGGACAGAAACGCCCGCCCAAGCAGGATCAAAGCTCATCCTCATTTAAACCGATAAAGTTTTTCAGCAAAACAATGAAATTATTTATCTGAAAAACTATACGTGAAGCACCCTGCTATGGAACGTGAACGACTTTGCTGGGGACAGTCAAAATGCTTGCGATTGCAATGAAAATGGAAAGAATTCCTGCCAAGAAAAGAAGAAGAGCGAGCTGAAGCCCTGGCGGAAAAAATTCGAAGATGATTTCATCGTTGCATTCAGGGATGAAGACTGCCATCATTCCTCCCTGTGCAGAAACAATTTCCAGTTTTTCGTTTTTAGAATTGCGGCATGACCAGCCGTCAAGATTGCGCATGTTCAGTCTGAGCCAGACTGGTCCGCCCTCCATCGAGAATCTGTAACGTCTTGAGTCATTGTCTGGAATGATTTTTACGATTGGATCTTTAGCGCAATCAATGTCTTTGAAATTGGAAGGTGTCTTTTCTACAAAAATTGTGTCCCTGCCTGGGCTGATGATCTTTTTTCTGAAAAAGCGGGCATCCGCCGCCTCGGGGATTTGAATGGATTTTTGGACTGCGGAGAAGATTGGTCTGGCGTCTGTGTTTTCGAGAATGCAAAAGTTTTTCTCGGGATTCGAGATGATCGCCCTGCTTCCCAGGGGGATATTATCATTTGCAATCCAGGCGCAGGCGATGTATCTGACGGAGCTTTCGTCCATGACGCGTTCCGGATCGTTCAATTCTAGATTCATGATTTCTGAATATGATCGCTCAAGCACAGGGCTGAATCCGATGGGGGTCGTGAAGGGGGATAGAGCTGGCGCATTGCATTCAAGAGATGCGTATTCATCAAGCTTTGCCGCAACAAAGCGGTCTGAAACTTGCTCTAGCGAGCTGAGAGGCCAGTGAAAGGATGATGTCCTCGATATCCTCCACATCTTTAGACCTGTTTCAGGGAGGACATCTGTCCATTTTGAAGTTTTTTCAAGAATCTCGCCGGGGATTGTCCACAAGGAAATCGAGGATGCAAAATAGATCTGGGCGACTGAGACAGCCGCGATCAGAAGGGGGGACAAGCACCGATTCCCCCGAAGGAGTCTGAGTGCGCTGAAAAGGATTGCAGAGGAGATTGCAGAAGAGCCCAGGACAAGTGCCCCCCAAATGAAAATGCGTTCTCCGTTCCATTTTGAACCATATTTGACTGGGACACTTGAGAGCCAGTCTGGCGCAAGAGCGAAGGCTATGATATAAACAGCGAGGGAAGCGATGAGAATGGTTGAAAGAGCGCCTGTGACTGCCAGGAAGATGCGCATATTCTTTTTTGAAGCCGTGGGGACTGAGTTCAATCCGAGCGACCCGCAGGCGATGAGCCAGAACTGGGTCCAGAACAAAAATTTTTCTGGATGCCTGAATAGATTGAATCCGGGCAGAACATGGTAGAGCAACGAATAGAGTGGCGTATATCTGCCGAAGGAGAGAAGGATTGAAAAGAGCAGAGCCGAGAGCATGAAGATGTCTCTGGCGTTTTTTTTACGGAACAAAAAGAAGAGAAGTCCCAAGATGATCGGCAAGCCGATGAAGATGCTGTCTGCGAAGGGGCCACCTCCAGTTTTTGAAACGGGATCCGCGGGACCGTAAATTCGATTGCACCAGAGTCCGAAGTCCTGTCTGTCCCCGAAGAAAAAAGGAATCAAATATTCTATTGTTCTGGCTGGCGGGAAAGACCATAGCTGAGCTTCTTCGAGGGGGATTCCGCCTTTTCTGTAGGAATCCGAGGCGCTGTGCATAGCCGGGATTATCGCCGGCGATGCTAGCATAAGAGAGATGGCAAGAGATGATATCGCCAGCATAAATCTGTTTTTGTCTATTGCGCGTCGCTTGTAAATCAGCTTGCTGGCAAGAGAAAATGCGGTGAAGAAAATGGCAAAAATCAGACAAAAGTAGGCTTCCAGAAAATTGCCGCAGATCAGCAGGAGAGCCGATGAGATTGTCGAACCCGCGAAGGCGAGGCAAAGAGATTGACGGGAAAGCCCCTTGCTATTTATAAGTTTGAAATAGCAGAGGAAGAAAAGCGGGACAAGCCAGGCGCACCTGTAGAATCCGTTCCCAGATGAGCTCCACACGTATCCGAAGCTGTATGAGACGGCACCGGCAAATGCGAAGATCCCCCTGATTTTGAGCCCGTGCCTCAGAAAAAGGCACATGGCGAGTCCGGCGAAAAGCAAGTGGGCAAAAACGAAAAGATGGTACGCAAAATTGAAATTACCGGCAATGAGGAGGAGATTCATCGGATTTAGAACGCCCGCATCCATATTGCCGAGAAATGAGCTTCCACATAAAATTTTTGCGTTTATGAACGGGACCTCTCCTCGCAGAAGCGAATCTCGGATGAGAAGCTTTTCCGGCATCTGATATGGAAAGGTGTCCGTCCTGAAAAGCTGTTCTCCGAGCAGTATTTTGCCGTAGATGCCAGAGCATGCGATGATCGTCCATAGGCATGGACTTCTGATCAGCCCTGTCCCAATTTTTCTCGCCTCGGCTAGAAGACTCTCCATTATTCCTGCGATCATTTGAAATTCTTATGAGATATTTCGGCATATGCGGCTATATTCATGCGGAAAAATATGCCGGAAAGGACAAAATGCCATTTCGCAGAGCAATTGATGCCTTAAATTTACGCTTCGGGCTCCTCCTTGCCCTCTTTTTTGTTTTTTCTCTGTTCGCGCAGAGCGCCCCGGCCCAGAGCTCTTCAGGGCGGAACATCAGGAGCAAATACGCCTACGGGCGGGCATACCTCTACATTTCCGACATAGCAAAATATTACGGAATGACGCTCACTGTGGGATCTACAGCCTGCGAAATTCGCAACTCAAAGACAAGGGTTACATTCATCTACGACAAAAGGAATGCAACGATCAACGGAGTTAAGATGCATTTTCTTTTTCCTGTATTGGGTCCTTCTTCGTGTCCGGCGCTGAGCAGTCTGGACTTCAACAATGTTCTTGACCCATCTATGAGAGTATATTCGATTCCGAAGCAGACGGTCAAGACCATCCTTATAGATCCAGGGCATGGAGCTGACGACAAAGGTGCTTCAGGCAGAATAAGCCACGAAAAAAATCTCAATCTTCAGATTTCTTTGAAGCTTAGGGCACTTCTTGTGAAAAAAGGGTTCAAGGTTTTCATGACGAGGCAGAAGGACGCTCCGCTCACGCTCGAGCAGAGATCCAGCCGCTGTATCAGCGTGGGAGCGGACATTTTCATTTCTGTCCACTGCAACTCCACATCGAAAAGGGACATTTCGGGTATAGAGACATTCTGCCTTACTCCTGAAGGGGCGCCATCCACACCAGACCGCAAGCCAGTCTCGGCAAAATACAGGGGCAATTCGTTCAACAAGAACAATTTTCTTCTGGCGCTCAAGATTCAGTCGAAGCTTCTTATGGCGACAAAGGCGGCTGACAGAGGCGTGAAGCATGCGAGGTTCGAGGTTCTGCGCAATGCGCCGTGTCCGGCAGTTCTTGTCGAGGCTGGCTTCATGTCGAATTCACGCGAGGAAGGCCTCCTTGTCAATTCGGCTTATCAGGACAAGGTTGCAAAAGCCATAGCGGACGGGATCGTCTCCTACTACGATGCTTTACGCGGGCGATAGGAATTTGAAGTCCCAAAATTGAAAACCGACTCCACAATTGAATTTTTAAAACGCCACGCATGGATCTTTATTCTTGCCGCGTCCATTATTCCGTATCTAAATTCTTTCGGTGGAGGTTTTGTCTTTGACGATATCCTGTTGATCGAATGCGATCCTTTCTATGACGATGCGCCGGTTTTCGATTCTTGGAAGAGAACATATTGGCATGGAGAACTCTCTCAGGGGCTCTACAGGCCTCTCTCCACTTTTTCATTCTGCCTCAATGCACGGATTGCAGGAAAGACATCGCCCTCTTTTCGCGCGGTGAACATTGGATTGGCGGCAATTGCGGCGCTTTGCTTGTTCAAGCTATTTCTCATGTTGAATCTATCCTTTCTCCCCTCATTTTTCGCCGCATTGATCTACGCCGTCCACCCGCTTCACAGCGAAGCCGTCATCCCTTCGTCCGGCAGGGCGGATCTCCTATGCGCTATTTTTGTTTTCGGCGGTCTGATTTTCCATATCAGATCAAGGAGCAAGCCTGTTGTCAGCGTCCTTCTTGCATCCATCTGCGTCCTTTTTTCCTTCTGGTCAAAAGAGAACGGTATTATACTAGTTCCGCTTTGTTTGGTCTATGATTTTTTCATGCGCCCACAAAAATTTTTGCCCAGCCGTGTTTTTATCTACGCTTCATATTTGCTGGCTCTGTCAATAGGTGTCTGGACAAGAATTTCGGTGACGGGCGCATTTCTTCCGAGGAGCGACAGATTTCACCATCTTTCCGACAATGTTCTCTTTCTTTGCGATCCAGTCTCCCGCATTGCAACGGCGATTTGGCTTCAGTGTTTTGCTCTCTGGAAATTTCTCTGGCCGCTTGAACTGTCTCATGATTATTCATATGCGCAGATTCTACCGCTCAAATCTTTTTTCGACCCAGCCTTTGTCGTTTCAGTTTCAATAATTATTTCTTCTGTCATTGCAGTTTTAGCATTCGCCAAGAAAGACAGGGGGAAGATTGCGTTTCTTATCCTTTTCTATGTGATTTCAGTTCTTCCAACATCAAATATTTTGGCACTGACAGGAACCGTGTTTGGAGAGAGGCTCTACTACCTGCCAAGCGCCTGGCTCTGCGCAATCACTGGCATTCTTCTCTTTCGCTCAATACATTTTTTGGAGATGAAATATTTTTCCGTGATTTTTGTCTCCCTGCTCGCCTTGATGAGCCTGAGGACAGCCCTGCGCGGCGAGGACTGGTCAAGCCAGATGGCTCTTTGCATAAAAGGCGTCGAGACGGCGCCAAAGAGCAACAAGACTTGGATCAATTTGGCTGTCGAGCTTGCCAAAGAAGGCAGATATGAGGAGGCGATCGCGGCATGCGACAGAGCTCTGGAAATCATTCCGGATTTGAAGATGGCACTCAAGAACAGGGCGTTCTACAATATTAAAATCGGGCGATTGGATGACGCCGAAAAAGATTTGTCCCTTCTAGTTTCCTTGGGGACAAAGAATCATGAGGTGTACAACAAGCTTGGCGCTCTGCTTGCCGAGAGGGGTGAATTCGATGAAGCCGAGAAATGCTGGTCAAAGTCGCTTGAAATTCTTCCATCTCAAAAAATAATAATGGATGCGATTGAAAAAATGGGGAAAGACCGGCTTAGCGCAGAGAAGTCGGATGGAAGCTTTGAAAAAGAGTGAAGCGTGCGATATACTCTTCTGGCGTGGCACATGCATTGAAAGGAGGATTCTATGGACGGATCAGCGCTGGCGCATCACATTTCGGAAAGGCTCAAAGCCAACAGGCTAAACGACGCAAATCTCTCGAAACTGATCTTCGACGACTGCAGAATGGCGAGCTGTGAATTCATGAAGTCGAACATGACGAATTCATTTTTGAAAAACTGCGTCATGCATAATCTGTCAGTGAACGACAGCTCTCTCACGGAATGCAGGTTGAATGGAATCAATTTCGGATCGAAGCCCGCACTGCTTTTTGTCAAGGAGAGCTGTTTCTCGAAAAGCAAGTTCAACGACTGCGACTTTTCCCACTGCAGTTTTGACAAGTGCCGCTTTGATGCGACGCTTTTCAACGGGAAATCATTGGACAGGCTTGTGAAGGCGGAACGGCGCCTGAAAGTCTTGTTTGTGACGTTTATTTCTCTTTACGGACTGAGCGTGGGCGGACTTCTATTTTATTTCCTTAAAAAGTGAGAAGATGAGCTTGTCTCCAGAAGCGCGGAAGGAAGATGTGAAATGGATGCGCAAGGCTTTGCGCCTCGCGATGAAGGGGCTTGGAAGGACAAGTCCAAATCCGGCAGTTGGCGCCGTAGTTGTAAGAGATTCGGAAATGATCGGCTCGGGATTTCATGAGAAGGCAGGCGGCGCCCACGCCGAGATCAACGCTTTCAGCTCCCTGGCAGAAGGCGACTGCGCCGGAGCCACTTTGTATGTGACCCTCGAACCATGTTCTACGCATGGCAGGACGCCGCCCTGCGTTGACGCGATCATAGCAAAAGGCATAAAGCGTGTAGTGGCAGGAACTTGCGATCCTAATACCAGGCATTCTGGCAGGGGATTTGAGATTCTGAATCGCGCCGGGATCGAGACAGCCTGCGGCATTCTTGAAAATGAGTGCCGGGAGCTCAATGAGTCATTTTTTCATTGGATACAGCACGGTACGCCGTTCGTCACGCTTAAAATGGCAATGACATTGGACGGGAAAATCGCAGATCACGATGGAACTTCGAAATGGATAAGCGGACCATTGGCGCGAAGGCGCGTTGATTTTCTGCGCCTCTGTTCAGACGCCGTTCTGGTCGGATCTGCGACTGCGCTGAAGGATCGTCCATCTCTGAACGTCAGGACAGGAAAGTTCAAAAAGACTCCGAGACGGCTTGTAGCTACAAGTTCGCTCAGCGCGGAGGAGCTCGCAAAAATTCTGCCGCCGGGCATGCCGCCGGAGCCGCTTGAGGCTAGAAGCGAGGGAGAATGGAAAGCTCTGATGCTCCGGCTTGGCGCGGAAAACGTAGTTTCACTTCTTGTCGAGGGAGGTGGAGAGCTTGCAGACTCAGTCCTGGGGGCGGGAGTCGTAAACCGGGTAGAGTTCCACATTGCCCCCAGGATTCTTGGCGGCAATGCGAGCCTTCCGGTCGTGGGTGGCGGTTCTTTAAGGGGGCTGGATTCGGCGGTCAAACTGGAAAACATGAGCGTGCGCAGGCTCGGAGGCGATCTCATCGTGAGGGCGCTGGTTTGAAATTAACACGGAGACATCGGTGATTTCAGACAGAATATTTTTTGAAAAGATAATTGGAAAACTAGATCCTTCTGAGCGCAAGGATCTGCGGGCATATATTGCTAGAAAAAACAGGGAGAGGGGGCTTCTCAAATCTGTCTTCAACGCGATCCGAGATGGTGTAATGGTCATTGATGGAGAGCACAGGATCGTGCAGGCCAACCGCTCGGCGATCGAAATGCTTGGGCTCCCCGAGCAGATAGAAAACGAGCCTGTGAGCCGATTCATAAGAGATATTCCCTGGAACGAAATTCTGGGCAGAAAAAGCAATGATTGGTTCGGAGCTTCCCGCCAGGAAATTGAAATACGCTATCCGGAGCACAAATTTCTTCTTTTCTACATGCTTCCCAATGAGGAGGAAAAAGGAAGCGCCATCATAATTCTCCAGGACATCACCGAATCGAGGCGGAACACCGAAAAGCGCGTCGAGAGCGAAAAGAACCAGCTTGTTTCGCTACTTGCCGCTGGCGTAGCCCACGAGCTTGGGAATCCTCTGAACAGCCTCAGCCTGAATCTCCAACTGCTAGGCCGCCTCCTTTCAGCGGGAAAGCCTAAGAAAAACGATCTGTCCAAGGCGCTAGAGCTTCTTCGCGCCGCCGAAAATGAAATTAGCAGGCTTGACATGATCATCAGAGACTTCTTGAGGGCTGTGCGTCCGACCCCACTGCGCCTGAGCAAAGTTTCGCTGATGGACATTGTTTCGGAAGTGCTTTCATTCACGAAGGAGGAGCTTGCAGACAGGATGATAAGCGTGAACTGCATAAGTCCGAGCAAGCTTCCACAGATAAGCGCCGATCCGGAGCAGTTGAGGCAGGCATTCTTCAACATCATCAGGAATGCCGCACAGGCGATGCCAGGCGGGGGAAGCCTCCTCATAACCTGCTCTGCAGACGACGACGCGATTTCCCTTTCTTTCAAAGACGAAGGCGTCGGCATCGCTCCGGATCAGATCGGACGGATTTTCAATCCATATTTCACGACAAAGAAGAATGGAGGAGGACTTGGACTAGTGATTGTGGATAGAATTGTAAGGGAGCATGGCGCCAGTCTCTCGCTCGAGAGCTCTCCGGGCAAGGGGGCGACTTTCACGATCAAGTTCCCATCCCCGAATAAGAGGACAAAGATGCTCCCCCCTCCCTCGGATGAAAAATGAAATGAATTGATTTTTCTCCAACCTGAACTATCATACGCAAACTCTGGAAATAAAATGAACTTGACTGACGAAAAAAAAAGATCCACATTTGGACTTGGCTTCAATGTCATTGCATCCATCTTTCTTCTTTGCCAGATCGCAATGATCGCAATTTTTGCACTGACAATGAGCAAAAAGGACGAAATCGTCCAGGCTAAGGAGGCAAAAAAGAAGATCCCCGTCCTGGCTATGGAAATCGCTCCCTGCGATTTTACCGATACAATCGAGATTCCAGGACTGCTTAAATCTTGGGCGACAGTTAAAATCTCGTCAGAAATTTCCGGCAGGATTCTCGAGATACTGGCTGAAAAGGGAGACAAGCTTTCGGAAGGCCAGATCATCATGAAGATTGATTCCAAAGCATACAAGGCGGAAAGAGACAAGGCGGCGGCGGATCTCGAGCTCGCCAGGCAGAATTTTGACAGAAAGTCGAAGCTCTTCACTGCAAAGAGCATTTCTGAAAAAGACCTTGAAGACGCGAAAAATTTGCTCAGCTCCAGCCAGGCAGATCTGGAGATCGCCGAGGCAAGCCTCGAAAAATGCGAAATTCGCAGTCCCCTGAGTGGATATTTGGACGAACGCCCCGTCGAGCTTGGCGAATACGTCCAGCCCGGCACTCATGTGGCGACGATAGAGCGGATTGACAAAGTCAAACTGCTCTTTTCAATTCCGGAAAAGGACATTGCCGGCGTCAGGCTAGATCTGCCTATCCCGTTCAGGCTTGACGCAATCCCAATTAAAACCTTCACCGGCAAGACTATTTTTGTCGCCAAGTCAGCGGAGATGAGCTCTCTTTCATACAGGACGGAGCTCGAATCATCGAATGAAGAGCAGATTCTCCGTCCGGGAATGATTGCCAGAGTCCGTGTAGATAAATTGCCGATCAAAGATGTCATTATGGTGCCGCTTGTCGCTGTAATGCCCAAATATGAGGGGCATTATGTATATATCGCCGGCAAGGATGGAAAGGCGAGACTGCGCGAAATCAAGCTTGGCATGGTTAGCGGGACCAAGGCTTTGGTGCTGGAAGGACTTTCAGCCGGAGAGATGCTTGTCGTTGACGGCCACAGGCTTCTCAATGAGAACGACGATCTGATCGTGAGAAAGACGGAGACGCTCCAGTGATTCTCACCGATCTGGCGATAAAAAACAGGGTTGCGGTCTTCTGCTCCGCCGTATTCTTTTCCATAGCAGGCATCTACTGCTATTTCTCGCTTCCCCGGGAGAATTTCCCAGACATAACCGTCCCCTTCGTATTCGTTAGCACCAGATACGAGGGCGTCGCCCCAGAAGAGATCGAAAATCTGGTCACGATCCACATGGAAAAGAAGATGAAAAGCCTCGACAAGGTCAAGGAGATCAGTTCCACATCTGTCGAGGAGTTCAGCAACATGACGATTGAATTCTTTCCGGATCAGAACATTGACGACGCCGTGCAGAAGGTGAAGGACAAGATTGATCTCGCCAGAGAGGACATCCCAGACGACATAGACGAGCCAGTGGTGAGCGAAGTGAATCTCAGCACGGACATCCCGATAATGAGCGTCGCATTTTTTGGAACCGACAGCATATCGCTTCTGAAGAAGACCGTCGAGGACATCCGCGAAAAGGTCGAAACCGTCCCCGGCGTGCTCGAAGCCGGAATCTTCGGCGACAGAGAGCGGGAGATAAGAGTTGAAATTGACATTGACAGGCTCAACTCATACGGCATTTCCGCCGCCAGGCTTATACAGCTTCTTTCCAGAGAGAATTCCACTGTTTCCGCAGGCAACATTGACATGCTGGGAGGAAAATTCCAAATCCGTGTGCCAGGCGAATTTGTCAGACCCGACGAGATAAACTCTCTGATTGCAACGACAAGCGAGAGCGGCGCGCCGATCTATCTGACGGACTTCGCCTCGATTCGAGACGCACACAAAGACTTGCTCACAATTTCAAGAGTTGACTCCCTTCCCTGCGTTTCTCTGATGATCCAGAAGCGCTCCGGAGCAAACATAATTAAAGTCATTGATGGTGTCAAGAAAATTCTCGAAGAGGAGACGGCGACACTGCCTGGCGGCGTGAAATGGAAGATCACTTCCGACCTTTCAGAGGACACATACCAGATGATCTACGAGCTCGAGAACAACATCGTGAGCGGACTTCTTCTTGTCCTTTTCATCCTCTTTTTTGCGATGGGCTTCAGGAACAGCCTCTTTGTCTCGATAGCCATCCCCCTTTCAATGATGATGAGCTTCATGGCAATGACATTTCTGGGCATCACTCTCAACATGATGGTTCTTTTCAGCCTGATTCTTGCGCTGGGAATGCTTGTTGACAACGGAATCGTAATTGTAGAAAATATTTTCAGGCACAGAAGCGAGGGGATGAATGCCGAGCAGGCCTCGAAGACTGGTGCCTCGGAAATCGCCGTTCCGGTAATCACCTCGACACTGACCACTGTCGTTGCATTCATTCCTCTGCTATACTGGCCGGACACGATCGGTAAATTCATGTCATTTCTGCCTAAAACCGTCATAATTGCTCTGCTTGCATCTCTCTATGTTGGAATCTTCATAAATCCAGCGCTTTGCGCCGTGGCGGTAAAGCCGGCGTCTCCGCCCTCCTCTCGGGGACTTTTCGCGTTTTTGAATTTTCTGGGAATGAAATTGGTCGAAGGATATTGCGCCGTCTTGCGCGTCTGTCTGACGAATCCGTTCAAGACAATTCTGATAGGCGGCATGATTTTCATATCTGTCGTTCTGGTTTTTGGCAGATATGGGGCTGGGGTCGAGCTCTTCCCTAAAACAGATCCGAAACGGACAAGCGTCCAGATCAAATTTCCAGAAGGCACGGAAATAGAGCGGACCGACTCGCTTGTGAGAAATCTCGAGGCTCGGATCAGGAAATACGGCGACATCAGGCATTGTTTGAGCACCGTCGGGAATGGTGGAGGAAACTTTTTCAAAGGCGGGGAATCAGGAACGCATCTCGCCTCGATCCAGGTCGAATTCGAGGACTTCGAGAAAAGAAGATACAGTTCGACAAAAGTCTCAGACGCCATCAGAATCAACATTTCCGGATTCACCCAATTCAATGTGAAGAAAGAGGATTTGGGTGCGGAGAAAATTATCATTAGAACAGCGAACAAGGATCCCGAACCGATGGAGATACTTCTCCGATCTCTTCTGGAAACTAGGGGGATTAAAATTTCTGTCGGGAGCACCCGATCAAATGCTGAAGACCACAGCGAAGAGGAGATCGCAATATCTTCATCGCCCGAGCGCGCCACCGAGATAGCCTCCATCATAAGATCCGAGCAGGACGGATTTCCAGGAGCCGAACTCATCGTCAGCAACGAAGATGAGGGACCTGAAACCGGAAGCCCTATAAATATCGAAGTGAGTGGAGACGACTTTGAAATTCTTTCTCAGATTTCGGAAAACATGAAAAGGTTGATACGCGATGTCCCAGGACTTACCGATCTGCGGGATGACTACGAAGACGCCCGCCCAGAATTGAGGTTCATCGTGGACAGGACAAGAGCCGCCCTGCTAAAGCTTGACTCCAAGAGCATCGGTGATTTCATCCGGACCGCGATAAATGGGCTCGAAGTGAGCAAATACAGGGAGGGAGAGGACGAATTCGACATCACATTGAGGCTTCCGGAAAATCAGCGTCTGGACGCAAATACGCTTCTCAAGATGAAGATTCCCGTCGAGGGCTCCCATCCGGTTGCCCTGTCCAGTCTTGGAAAATTTGATTACTCAAGAGGTTATGGAACGATCAGGCGGAAAAACTTCAACAGGACGATAAGCATCGAGGCGGATGTGCGTCCGGGCTACGGGGTTGACGAAGTGCTCAAGTCGGCAAGAAAAATTCTGGATGCGGTTTCTCTCCCACCTGGCTACACGATCAAATATCGCGGAGAAAACGAGGATCAGCAGGAAAACTTCGACTTTTTGTTGAAGGCGTTCTTCATGGCGGTCGGAATGATTTTCATAATACTTGTCCTTCAGTTCAACTCTGTACTCCTGCCGCTCATCATTTTGAGCTCGGTCATTCTTTCATTCATCGGAGTTCTCGGCTCCCTCCTCATCTTCGACATGCGCTTCAGCATAATCATGACCGGACTCGGAGTGATATGCCTCGCGGGGGTCGTCGTGAACAATTCAATCGTCCTGATTGACTGCATTCTGCAGGGGAAAGAATCCGGGCTTGATCCATTCGAATCCTCGATGCGGGCGGGGAAGCTCAGACTCAGACCAGTTCTTCTGACCGCTGTAACAACAATTCTTGGCCTGATTCCAATGGCAGTCGGATGGAGCCTGGAAATCCATTCGTTCCCGCCAAAACTGATCGCTGGCGCCGAGTCAAGCCAATGGTGGGCTCCAATGGCGATTGTAGTCATCTTCGGACTGGCTGTCTCAACCGTCCTTACTCTCGTATATTCCCCCTGCCTTTTTCTGATCTTTGACACTGTCAGAAGCCCCGGCGGAATCCGGCGCATCCTAGGCATGCAGAGAAAGTCTCCTCTTCAGAAATTTGAGACGGGCGATCCCCGCAACTTAAAAGGATGAATAATTCTCACACAAAGGCAGGAAGGCAATGGCTAATCCGATTTTCGCGCGAGAATCGGGTCAAGGCCGAGTGCCTCATCTTTCCTGGAATGTCAAACTTTTCGAGTCCCACGGCAGAGCTGGCAGGTTCGCTATTTGAATTCAGAGAAGCAGATCTGTGAAAAATCTAAGTTCATCGTATAGGAAATTGTATTTTTTATAATTTTCGTAATCGTAGTCGCTATCGCT
>DYRX01000250.1 GCA_020718525.1 Victivallis vadensis | reverse complement strand
ACGATGTACATTGACGAACACGATTACGATAGCGATTACGACAACGATAGCGAGTTTTGGAACGTCCCGGCGCAGCCGGTTAAATTTACTCCGCAATAAATGGCATCGTTTATCTGATAAATAATTTCATTATTTCTCTGAAAAACTATCCCAGCTTTATTCCGCTTGGGAGGCTTTCTCCCAGCAATGCGGCCTGCTCCTCTTCGCTGTCGGGAATCTCGGAGTCCAGATGCATGATCCAATGCGCTGGAGCGGCGTATTTTTCGAGACAGGATCTGATGCCCATCCGTGTTTCCGGAGGGAGGTCGAGGGCTCTGTCGCCGCTCAATGATGCGATTCTTGACAGTGCGAAGAGCGCCTGTCTCGATGGGGCAGAGGAGAAGGATAGAAGCCTCGAACAGCATTCTGCGGCCTTTTCCGAGGGAAGCACATATTCTGCATTGGCCTTGAAAAGTCTGCGGCTTGCAAGTCTGGACAGCGCCCAGCACTCGAAGTCCTCCATGTCCGTTTTTTTTGAAAGGAGTATTCCGCTGAGCCTGATTTTAGTTTCGATCGGGAGAAGCTCCAGCGAGGCGAGGCATTTCCACATTTCCGCCTTTGCCTGCCTTCCCGATTTGGGACTGCTGGAAGGGGCGTCTTCCGGACAGAGAATCTTGATCAGCGCCTGCGCTATGGTCTTCTGGTGTCCGACACCGAGTCCGGGAGCCACCCTTCTCCAGAATATCCACCATTCGCATGCGGTGCGCGGGTCGTTCCTCCGGCGAATTCCACGATACCATAGCTTCCAGACTTTTTTAATTCTGATCTCATCCGACGCTTCGCCGAATCCCGGTCTGAGGCAGAAGCCTGAGAAGCTTAGCCAGCGTGTCTCATGGCCTGGGATGTCCATGAGATCAGGCGGAATCCTGTCAAGCATGAGATCTGCAAATTCACGCAGTATGAAAATGCTCCATTCAGTTCTGGCGACCCCCATGGTTTTCTCCAGAGCTTTGAAGAGGGAGAACTCATCGCCGATTCTCTGGCGTGGAAAGGACTGGAGTATTGTTTCCGATGCGGAGACCATTTTTCCTTTTTCGAATATTCTCGTCTGCGCCGGCACGTTCCGACTGCCAGAGGCTTCGGTCTTGACGCTTCTCAGATCAAAATGGAGCGGCCAGGTTTCAGATCCTGCCTTGTTCTCGAGCCAAATTCTGAGTATTCCCGTTTCGCTGAGCTCCGCCGCCATCTCGCATGGGAACTCCTTCTCGGTTCCCTTGCCATGTCTTATGACGCTCACAAGATTTGAAACCGGATGCAGATCGTCGGAAAACTCGATTATTTCTCCGGTCGTCCCGGGGGCTCCGCCAATGCGGCTGTAAAGGGGAAAGACGACCTTCTGGTTGGTTTTGAGTATAAAGCGTCCGCTTATTTCCTGCTTCTCGTTTTCATCAATGCCCCTCGGCATGACGCATATGTATTTTTTAATGTCGCCAGAAAATTCAGCCTCAATAAAATATGATCTTGAAGTTCCGCTCTTTATCTTTATTCCTTCGCCGCGTTTCGCCAGACCTGAATAGACCGCTCCCCTCGCAACGGCGCGAATGAAGTCGGCGCCAGGCAGTTCCATGAGATCGGAGCCGGTGAACCATTTCCGCATAATTCCGAGCATCCTCTGGCGCACTACGGCAGGAAGCATTACTCCGCCGTTGAAGAGGATTTTGTCCGGCCGCAGAGGATTCTGACTTTTAGCGCTATCGGCAAGTGAGGCATCCCGCAGAAAGTCAAGCAGATGCTTTGTCACCGCCGGCTCCGAAACGTAAGGCAATCCCATCGAACGGATTCCACCGCCAGCAGTGCTGCGGGGACTGTCCGATGCGATTTCAGGGAAGAATCCGTCAAGGACTAGGGATAGGAGTTGCTCGGACAATATCTGCGCCTTTTTCATGGACGCCACGACCGAGCTTCCTCTGGAGAGGACGACAATTTCCGCCTTGTCGAGATTTTCTCCGAGAATCTTTTCCTTCGCGTGTCTGCATTGCTGGCAGAGTTGTGCCCATTCAGGCGGAGCCAGATGCGTCTGCCACTTCTTCTCTATCTCTTTTGCAATGGCGATGTCCATGTTGTCGCCTCCGAGAAGCAGATGATCTCCGGCAGAGCTTCTCGACAGGACTCCATCTTGTCCGAGGCTTATTATTGAGAAATCGCATGTGCCTCCACCAATGTCAACGACCAGAATTTTTTCGCCGGGCGATATCTCATTCTCCCATCGGGATTCATTTTGAGACAGCCAGGCGTAAAAAGCCGCAAGTGGTTCTTCGAGAAGGACCGGTTCGCCAAATCCCGCCATCGCCGCCGCCTCGAGAGTGAGTTCGCGCGCGGTCTCGTCAAAGCTGGCAGGAACTGTTATGACAATCTGCTGTCTGGAAAGAACGCATGGCGATCCGCCGCTGTCTTTAAAATTGGAGAACTCCATGTCCCAGGCTTTGCGGATATGGGAAAGATAGCGCATTGTGGTCTCAAGAGGCGACGCGGACGGATTCCCCTCGCGTCCAGACATGCCCCAGGGAAGGATTTTTTCCCTGCGGCTGACGCCCGAATGGCAAAGCCATGACTTGACGGAAGAAATGAATCTTGATGGCTGTCCCGCGCCGGCGTCTCTGGCATAGTAGCCAAGCACAAAATCGCAGTGCTCCTCCCATGGAAGCGTGAAGAGCCCCTCTCCGATGAGTTTTTTTTCAGGAAAAAAGCAGAATGCGGGGAAAATATCCTTCCCAAGTATTTCGCCGGGAGCGACGAACTGGGGAACATTGAAAATACGTATCCCGCGTTTCTTTTCGAAAAGATCACAATAGGAAACCACGATATTCGTGGTACCCAGATCTATGCCTATGACAAACCTTGATTCTCTATGCATGATTGGACACAATCCGTTTGAGTTTGGAAAGCAGGGAAGAAATTTTACCGTGGGCAGTTATTCTCCGCTTCTGAGCTCGAAATCGAGCTTCCAGCGGGCGTCGTGGCGCAGAGCTATGCACCAGACCTGCAGTGTTCCGGTTTCGGTCAGGTCGCAATGAAGTCTGACCGGAACCAAACTGCCTGCATGAATCTCCCCTTCCGGCGGAATAGTGGCGGAAAGCGGTGTCATCTTGACCAATTCCTCATTATCGGACGCATCCTCCACAATGGCGCCCGGAGAATCGCTCTTCCTCGTAGTAGAAGCAAAAAAACTGAATTCCGTGGTCTGGCCGACGACCAGTCCAAGTCCTTCATAGGGAACATCGCATCCGCTTCCCTCCTCCATTCCGAGAGGAACAACGCAAAGCGCCTGCAGAGGAGGACTGAAGCCCGGAATTGCCGGCATTGATGATTCGACGCCCAGATAGTATGCATGCGAGCTTCCCGCCTTGATCCGGATTCCTTTTCCCATCTTGACCAGTCCGTATCTGCATGCTCCCTTCGCTACGGCAAGATCGGCGTCGCCTCCGATCAGCAGTTTTGGTGATTTCTCGCTGTCCGTTCCCCATTTGGATAGCGTCTGCAGTATCCTGTTGCGCACCAGCTCTGATTTTGTTACGCCTCCGTTGAAGAGGACAAGGTTGGGAAAATTGCCGCGATCCTGCCGGGAAAGAAAATCCGACAGATGCCTGGTGACAGCAGGATCAGACTCGTAGTTCAGCCCGAAATCCCTGAGTCCAGACTTGACAGATTCAAGCGCCTTGTCTCCAAACTGGCATTCTGGAAAAAAACCGTCCATGACAACAGCTTCGACCTCGTCCCGGGTGATGTTGATGCTAAGAGAGCCCTTGACGACGCCACTGCCACGTCCAAGAACCGTGAGCTTCTGCGCTGACGGTCCCCCATCTCCGGCAAGCATTTTTTCCTTCGCGATCCTGCATTCGTGCCTGAGGCCGGATATCTGATAGCTGTCGAGCTTCGCCCCTTTTTCCTTCTGCAGTTTGGCGGCGGTGGTGTATGCCAGCGCCAGATCCATGTTGTCTCCGCCGAGAAGTATGTGCCTGCCGACCGCGATCCTCTCGAAGCCGAGGTTTCCGTCCTGATCAACAACCTTTATCAGGCTGAAGTCTGAAGTTCCTCCGCCTATGTCGCAAACCAGGATGACATCCGACGGCCTGGCATGCTTCCTCCAGCCCTCGTCTGAATCGAGAAGCCACGAGTAGAACGCCGCGAGCGGCTCCTCAAGCAGGATGACGTTCAGACCAGCAGATTCAGCCGCCCTCACAGTAAGCTCCCGCGCCGCCGCGTCAAAGGATGCCGGAACAGTAAGAACGATCTCCTGCTTTTCGAGCCTTCCGGACTCATCGCCTGCAAAGACATGGTTCCATGCATCCCTGATATGGATAAGGATGCGGTGCGACGCCTCTATCGGAGAAATTCGCCTTCCCGGGGACTTCCTGTTCCACGGCAGAATATCGCCCTCGCGTTCCACATTGTCGGCGCAAAGCCATGATTTTGTAGATGATATGACTTTCATCGGCTGGGATGACGCGCATTTTCTTGCATATTCTCCGACGCAGTAGTCCATCCCGGTCTTCCAGGGAAGATCGAGGCTTCCAGACTCCAGATCGGCCTCATCGGGCAGATATAGAAAGGACGGTAGGACATCGGACTCGGAAATCTCTCCGGGAGCAGTGATCTGAGCTATCCTGAAAAGAATCGGCCGTGGATTCTCCTCCTCCGCATCGAGATAGTGGACAACAGTGTTTGTTGTTCCCAAATCAATTCCGACGATATATTTCATCTTAGATCTCTTCAAAGCTAATCTCCGCTGACTGTATTATTTTCACGTTTCCTTTTCCTGTCCTTTCGGGCAGATTGAGCTTTCCAACCTGCCAGCCTCTGTGCCTCAAAATGCCCTTGAACGGAGGCGAATCTGGCACGTTTCCGGTCATTTTGAAGTCCATGGGAGAAAAGTTGTCGGGAGCTGTGAATTCACTGCCTTCTTCCGCCCTGGCGATTCTATCCAGATTGAAATGTTCCGCCAGCACCTTCGCGCAAGATCTGTGTATCTGCCTGACTGCCGCTCCCACCTGTTCATCGTCGCATGCCGATATGTCCTCTTGAAGAAAGTCCACTAGACGCCCTTCCCTCTGAAGCATGTTCAGTGTCCAGACTGCGCCTTCGGCATAGTCGTCGCGCGATTTGTCCTCAGCATGTTTTTTCTGCTCCACCTTCTTTTCCGGGATCTCTGGCAGATGCTCCGGAGTCCTTCTGACAGGACCATCTTCCGCGCCGGAAAGAACTCTGAAAAAAGCTTTGAAAGCCTCGATTATCCTCATCTGAAAAATTCCTCTCTATGAATATTGCACAAGTCCAAATCACTCTATCACAGATTGATGATTTTTCAATATTCCGGAATTTGCTGTAGACTGGCACCGATTACACTGACAGCACTGTAAGGCGTATCCCAACGCTTGAAGATTATCTCACACGAAGACGCAAAGCACACAAAGTAAAAAAAAATCCCTATAGCGTGTTTGGTAGTTTCAAGTCTGGAAGATCCGAGAACATTTAACTACGAAACACGCGGAATGCGCGAAAGTTTCAGAAAATAATATTTTTTCTTCTCTTTTTTTAGCGTGTTCGGCGTGTTTGGCAGTTTCATCTCTGGTTCACGAATCTTTCGTGTTCGATCTTCGGATAATGGCCGAAGTTCACCAGCAACCCGAGTTCCGCACCGGAAGCCTTGATATAATTAATTGGTCGCGTCCCTGTGTTAGTCCGTCAAAGCCTGCACAGCCTTTATTTCGACAATTATCTTGTCGTAGCATACGAAATCAGGTTCATATATTTGTTTCAGCGTCCGCCCTTTATACTCGAGGCTGAACTTTGTCTGTTCGACATAAGGGATGCCAGCTTCTGCAAATTCGATCGCCAGGCATTCCTGATACTGACATTCCGCACTATTTTGAATCAAATGTCGGACGATTTATTTAATCCTCCTTTTTTTTACTTTTTTTATTATTTCCTGTTGATAGCGTATGTGATATATGCTATAATAGCTAGATGCAAGCAGAAGAAAGAAAAAAACTTGAGGAAGAATCGGCAGAACTGCTGGCGGAGCTCGGGAGCCTTCGAAATGTTCTCCACGGCAGCTGGGTTGTCAGATATTCCACTTGCTCGAATAGGAATTGCCGCTGTCATCGTGGAGAAAAGCACGGTCCCCGTCGCTATCTGGTTGTTCTAGAAGGAGGAAGGCAGCGCCAGAAATACGTGCCTAACTGCCAGGTCGAAGCGGCTCTTGCCGGGGTGGAAGAATACAGGCGGGCTCTTTCAATGCTTGACCGCCTTTCGGAAATCAATATTAAAATGATGAAGGATCGGGCATTAAAAGTTAGAAAGATTGCCAAATGCAAATTGCCAAAATAAAATTGAAGAAAAAAGGAGAGAAAAGAGACTAGACCGGCAAGCTCCATAGTTTTTC
>DYRX01000249.1 GCA_020718525.1 Victivallis vadensis | reverse complement strand
ATTACGACAACGATAGCGAGTCTTGGAACGTCCCGGCGTAGCCGGTTAAATTTAATTACGCCTGGATGACACCGCTAAAAATAATTGAGTGCACTGCAATGACTGCCGATATTTCTTACAGTTTCAGCAAAAGGCGTTTATGAATTTCATTGAAATGCGTGAAACATCGAGGAAGCCCAGCCGACTGGGCTTTTTTGTTGATCTGTCGTTGATTCTGCTTTTTTCGCTAGCGCTTCTTTCAGGCCTTTTCTTTTCGCAAAGCTGGCCATTGTCCCATGACGGCCTGCGCTTTCTCTGTCATCTGGATCAATTCAAAGACGCATTCGATGCTGGGATTCTTTATCCGAGATGGCTTCCAAACTATTACGGGGGCTACGGCTATCCTGTATTCGTTTTTTATCAGCCGGGATATTTCTACTTTTCACTTCCTTTCGCCCTCCTTGGAATGGATATTTTGAGCGCAAGCTATGCATCGGGTCTGGCAATGTTTTTTCTTGGAGGAGCCGGTGCCTACTTTTTAGTGTTTCGACTGAGTGGGGGGCATCGGACCGCGTCTCTTTTTTCTTCGGCGATCTTTTTAATCACGCCCTACCTTTTTGTCAATCTTTATGTCCGAGGGGATCTTAGCGAACTGCTTGCTATGTTCATTGCCCCCTGGTCTCTGCTTTTTTTGATCCGGCTCAAAGACTCAGCCGAGGCTGGCAGTCTCTTGATGCCAGGAGTGATTCTGAACGGACTGCTTCTCGCGGGACTTGTGTACTCCCATCCCTTTGTTTCCCTCTTCTTCTATCCTGTCTATGTTTTTTTTGCAGTTGCACTTGCCTGTGAATTGCGGAAGCGGGACATATTGCGTTTTGGGGCGGCTGTAATGCTGGCGCTTTTTTCAGGAGCAATGCTAAGCATGCCCTACTGGCTTCCAGCCTACCAGATGAAGGAGCACGTTGACTACATGCGTGCGCTGGCAGACGATTCCCTTAAATTGAACCACTGCGTCTATCCGATGCAACTATTTTCGAGAAGCTGGGGCTTTGGGGGATCGGAAGGAGGATCTGCCGACGGGATGTCGTTTCAGCTTGGTCTCCCCCATTTCATCCTAGCACTCTTCGGCTTTTGGATGGGCAGAAAAATTCTCTTTGCAAGGGGAGCCTTCATAGCGTATGCAATATGTTTGATTGCAATGCTTCCTACCTTCGACTGGTTCTGGAAAAACATTCCACTCCTGAACATTGTACAATTTCCGTGGAGACTGCTTTCAGTCGTCGCGACACTGCAGATCATATGCATTTCGGGAATTTACAAGTTGCATTATTTTAATTTGCCAGGATGGAAAAGAATGATTGCTCCGCTTGCTCTTTTGACTGCTACAATTCTTTGGAACTGGGATCAGTTCGAGTTCCGCCCCTTCAAGTTCAAAATGAGGGAAGTGATAGCTTATCACAGGATATTGCGGCTTGAGAAGATGGAGGTCTATGAGTCCTTCAACGAATTTCTGCCAAAGACTGCAAGCAGATACCAGCCAGTCAGGGCGAGAGGCAAAGATCCTCTTCTGTGCCCTGAAGACCCCAATTCGCGCATCTTCGAGTTTCCAGGAAGCGACGCGCACAGGCTTTGCCTTAAAATCTCGAGTCCGAAAGCTCAAACGGCGATTTTCAACCAGCTCTATTTTCCGGGATGGAAAATCTCTTTGTCGGGAATCCGCATTGACGAGAAGGAATTGCAAGGCAATCTTTCGCCAGATGGTAGAATGAATGTGCGGCTTCCTCCGGGCGAAGACATCATTTTTGAAGCTGTCTATGACGGTCCTCCGGGCTGGTATGGCAGAAATATTGTCATAGGAGTTTTTGCTGTTGTTATTCTAACCCTTCTCTTGTCCGAAAAGAATGACAGAATCTGGTGCATTTCCCAAAAGTTGAGCATTCTCTCACACGAAGACACAGAGCGCGCGAAGTAAAGAAAACCCTTGTCCTCCTTGAAACTTGCACATTGTTTTTCATAGGCAAACAATCCAAATGAGAATCACGCCCACAGAATCCGCAGGAAATTCTTCATTAATCCAAGTTGAATTATTTATAAAAAGGAATGTAAAATGCCAACGCCAGCGAGGTACATGATTGAGAACAGATGGGCGAAGGAAAACGTCTTCAGAAGAATGGAGCCGGACTTTGCAGAACTGCCAAAATTCGACGCGGTTTCGGAGCTTCTGCCGCGTCCCTTCATCTCCGGAGACCAGACGCCCATAGACTGCTACTGGCATGCCTGGAAGCTTGCATTTGAAAATCTAAGGCCGGCGACTCCTCGGAACGGATTTGTCGCCAACTTCATTGACACGGCGTTCAACAATTATGTCTTCATGTGGGATTCTGTCTTCATACTTATGTTCGGAAGATATGGACGGCGCGCTTTCGATTTTCAGCGTACTCTCGACAACTTTTACTGCAAGCAGGAGTCTGACGGATACATTTCCAGGGAATTGCACAACGACACTGGCGAGTCAAGATGGGAGGCTTTTGATCCTGTCAGCACAGGTCCGAACCTCCTACATTGGAGCGAGTTTGAGCATTGGTTGAACTACGCAGACCGGAAGCGTCTTGAAATGGTTTTCCCGGCATTGCTCGCCTATCACGAATGGACAAGGCTCAATCGCTCCTGGCCAGACGGGTCGTACTGGAATACCGGCTACGGATGCGGCATGGACAATCAACCGCGTCTCGAGGAGGAGGATATTCAGATGCGCAATGCCCATCACGGATTCATGGGCTGGATTGACGCCAATTTCCAGGCTGTGTATTCGGCAAAGACGCTTTTGAAGATGGGCGAAGTTCTTGGAAGAAAAGATGAGCTTCGCTTCCTTGAGAAGGAGCTGTCGTCTCTCGAAGGCTGGATCAACGCGAATATGTGGTCTGAATCCGAAGAGTTCTATTTTGATCGCCGCCGCGACGGATCCCTGAGTTCACACAAGACGATTGGAGCCTTCTGGGGCATTATCGCAGAAGCTGTTCCAAATGAAAGACTTAAGAGCCTTGTCAGGCATCTTACAGATGAAAGCCAGTTCAATCGTTTCCACAGGGTTCCTTCCATTCCAGCGAACGATCCCTTCTATGACAGTGCAGGCGCATACTGGTGCGGTGCAGTCTGGCCTCCGACAAACTACATGATATTGCGTGGCCTTTCAAAGATCGGGGAGGACAAGCTTGCATTCGAGATAGCGAAGAATCATTTGCGAAATGTCTGGCTGGCGTATGAAAAGCACGGGACACTTTTCGAGAACTATGCACCGGAGACTGCCGAGCCGGGACTGCCGGCGAAAAAAGATTTTGTCGGCTGGGGCGGGCTTCCTCCGATTGCAGTTTTTCTCGAATATTTCATCGGGATCCGTCCAAACGTGCCAGAAAACAGCATTTTATGGGACATCCGCCTGACCGAGGAGCACGGAGTGGAGAACTATCCATTTGGAAAGGACGGTCTGCTCTCGCTGAAATGCGAAAAGCGCAGTTCGGCGGGTGAAGCTCCTAAAATCTCAGCAAAATCTTCCATTCCCGTAAAACTCACTGTCAGATGGGGAGATGCGAACGAATCGGTTCATCTATTATTCTAAATCAATATCTATCAACGCTTTAACGATATTGTAACACTCAATTTCCCCTCTATTGTCGCCTTTTTAGTGTTAAAAAAAACCTTTTTTCCTTCAAAAAAACTTGTTTTTCCCTCTTGCAAATTGCTTTTTACACCATTTATTTGACTCTAAGCCGGGAGATTTTCGGAGTGAAAGGCGGGAGCATGGCGGTGAAATTTATTGCTTCCGTGCGCCAGCCCTTCATTCCGGACTAGTTTCCGGAGGCAAATTTTCAACCCCAACAGAGGAGTAAGGAAGATGGCGAAGAAAGCGGCAGGCAACTCGAAGTTCATGGCTCCGGTTCAACCGAGCGAGGCTCTTGCGGAGATCGTTGGATCGAAGCCGATTCCCAGGACTGAAGTCACCAAGAAGCTTTGGGTTTACATCAAGAAGAACAAGCTTCAGGATCCCAGCAACAAGCGCATGATCAACAGCGACGAAAAGCTCAAACCCATTTTCGGGAAAAAAGCTCAGGTCTCCATGTTTGAAATGACGAAGCTTGTTGGAAAGCATCTTTCCTGATTTCGGTTTTTTCCGTTCTATAAAAAGCCGCCACCAGCAAGTGGCGGTTTTTTTTTGTCAAAAATTGCTTTCAACGCTTGACATTCTTTCGCAAAACGCTAATGTCAGGTGCACGAAGATGCGCAGGTGCGCATAAATTATTCTTGGTGAGACTGTGAACTGCTTCAATGGAATACATCTAGTTGTTGTCCTTGGTCCGGCGGAGGATTCTGCCGGTTCCGTCCTTCCCTAGGGACAACCGATGAAATCCAGAATCCCCCGCCGGGCATATCCGCTGAATTGTGTTTCCGTCAATATCCGTATCAAAATATTTGTTCAAACGATAGAAAGTGGCTGAAATGAAAGCTCAAGACAATGACAGAAAAGAAATGAAAGGCTGTGAAATAGCGATAAGATGTCTTGAAATGGCGAACGTCAAGACAATTTTTGCCTATCCTGGGGGAGCGTCAATGGAGCTTCACCAGGCACTGCAAAATTCCAGCATCCGTGTGATCTTGCCAAGGCACGAGCAGGGAGGAGCTTTTGCCGCCGGCGGATTTGCCAGGGCATCCGGAGAGACGGGCGTCTGCATGGCGACGAGCGGTCCTGGCGCGACGAATCTCATCACCGGCATTGCGGACGCCTACATGGATTCAATTCCGATGGTGGCGATCACAGGCCAAGTCACTTCAAAATTGATCGGCAGAAATGCATTCCAGGAAATAGACATAATTGGCGTGACCCGCCCGATCGTCAAGCACAGCTATCTGGTTCTTGACGCCATGGACATTCCTGCCGTTTTTGCGGAGGCGTTTCATTTGGCGAACAGCGGCAGACCGGGACCCGTTGTGATTGATCTGCCGAAAAATGTTCAACAGCAGATTTGCGTCCCCGAATTTGTGGAGAAAAAAACAAGACGAAGCTACTGTCCCGACCACTCAATTGATCCGAAGGATATAGAAAAGGTCTTGGATGCGATTCGCAAATGCAGTCGTCCGTGCATCTATTTCGGCGGTGGCATCATCACTTCGGACGCGAGCGATGAGCTCAGGAAATTTGCTGAAGACTTCAATATTCCGGCTGTCAGTACATTCATGGGTCTGGGCGCCATGCCCTGCGGTCATCCGCTCTACCTCGACTGGCTTGGCATGCACGGCACGGTTTACGCGAACAACGCCGCGAACGAGTGCGATCTCCTCATAGCTCTGGGCGCGCGCTTCGACGACAGGGTGACCGGTCCGACAAACACTTTTGCGACTGGCGCGAAGGTCGTCCACGTTGACATAGACAGATCGGAATTGAATAAGAACATAAAGGCCGATATCGGTATTGTCGCCAATGTCAAGGATTTCCTCAAGTCCCTGAATAAGGCTCCCGTAAAAAAGGAATATTCGGAGTGGATCGCAAAGATAGAAAAATGGAGGAGCGACTTCCCGCTCAGCATCAGAAAAAGCGAAAAAATCCAGTCGCAGTATGTGATCAGGGAGCTCGATCGCCTGACTGAAAGCAAGGCGATCATTGTGACTGGAGTGGGACAGCATCAGATGTGGTCCGGACAGTTCTACAAATATCAGTTTCCAAGACAGTTCATCAGCTCGGGCGGACTTGGCGCGATGGGTTTCGGACTACCGTCTGCGATCGGCGCGAAAATCGCAAAACCAGAAAGTCTTGTCATTAACATTGATGGAGACGGAAGCTTCCAGATGAACATACAGGAGCTGGGAACTCTTCACGCCGAAGAAATAGACATCAAAATGGTGATTCTGAACAACCAGCATTTGGGAATGGTTGCCCAGTGGGAGGATCGCTTCTACGGAAGCAAAAGGGGAAATACGGTTCTCAAGAGCAATTTTGTGGACAGGCCATATCCGGATTTCGTCGGCATTGCCAAGGGCTATCTCATTCCTGGCAGGGAGGTCTATTGCAAAGACGAGCTCGAGGACGCGATCAAGGAGATGCTTGCCTCGAAGGGTCCCTTCCTGCTCGATGTGCACGTCGAGTATCAGGACCATGTTCTGCCGATGATAGCTCCGGGCAAAAGCTACAAAGACATTATTATAGAATAAGGAGTTATGCCATGTCTGCATTTCGCGCTTTTTCGTCTGCGCTTTGCGCTTTCGGATTTCTTTTCTTCACCGTGTCGCAGATCCTTGCCGCAGGCGCCGAGCCCTTTGTGCTTGCTGTTCTTCCGGACACCCAGAATTATGTCAAATACAAGGGTTCTGAGAAAAAATTTCTTGATCAGACTCAGTGGATCAGGGACAACATTGGCAAGCTTAACATCAAATTCGTGATACACGAAGGAGATATAACGGAC
>DYRX01000248.1 GCA_020718525.1 Victivallis vadensis | reverse complement strand
CTAGATTTGCTCGGCGGAAAGACTTACACACAGATTATCTAGTTTTGCTGTCTTATTTTTTCTCTACGTAAATGATCTTGAAGAGATATATTTTTCTTGACGCATAGCAGTCCGGATATTTTTCAATCCATTCCCCGGCATTCGCAAAGCGCTCAGGATGCGAAAGGATATGGGAGACAACGTCAAGATGAACTGCTCTTCTCAGTATGGGATTATCGGACTTTGCCATGAATTCGTCCGTTAACACTATGTAGGCGACCTTGTACTCCAAAATGATCGGCTCCAAAAGTTCCACATCAAATGGCAGGGCGATCCATTTCCCCTCTCTAAGATATAGCATCTCGGGGGTAAATGTCACGGGCGCCATCCAGCATTCATCTTCCTTTTGCGCAGGAAAATATTTGACAGCCGCCTCTCCACGGGTCAGGGTTTTCCTGCAAAAAATAAAATTTTTACCGCCGACTGGACGCAGAGCCGTGTTCACTCCATTGCCGCCGAGGCCAAGAATCCACAGAACCGACAGAGAAATGCAGATAACTATTGTTAGTACGGAAAAATATTTCGCCTTGAATTTGATAATTTCAAATAACTGCTCTGTCCCTTCCCCGAGAATCAAGGCAAACGGTATTGCCATTCCCATTCCGTACCAGACGTTCATGCCAAAAAAGCAGGGAATGTATAGTATTGCAGAGACAATCCAAAGCGCCAGAATTTGGGGATTTTTCTTTATTGCCGAGCGGCAAAGAGAGAGCGCCGCGAGCATAGAAACCAGGCATGCGGACAGAATTTTCGGAAGAAAGAGAATGTCGGCTGGAATCTTTCCAAGAGCTCCGATTATGTCGAGACTTTTCAAACTCATATCAGTTGACGTGAAGCATGATCGGTGCATATTGGTGAAGGGAAGAAAATTAGGCTGAATCACTGATTTTACATCTATTGGTTTCAGTATCTCTATTGTTCCATCTATGCCAGCAGGATAAAAATCATTGCTTAGATAAATGTAGAGCCTGACAAGCGGCCATATCGAATAGGAAATAAGACTGAAGAGAAAAAGGGCTCCGATCTCCTTTATTTTCAATCTTTTCCAAGAGAATAAGGCGAGGACAAGCTGGGCGGGCAATATCGAGAGAGCCTGATCAGAACTGAGAAGGGCAAGAGAATTGAAAACGAAAACACAGAGAAGCGACGTTTTGGAGCAAGTTCTTAGATAGGTGTCGAAACAAAGAAGCGACATCGCAGTCAAAAAAAACAGCATGCTGACCCTGCTGACATGCGAATCGAATCCGGCCAAAGTCCCGTTCAGCCCCAAATAAAGCAGTGCGCCCGAAATCCCAAAGCATTTTAGCCCGCAGTTGGATGCATATTTCCAAACTGCCCAAAAACTCAAAAAGGCAAAGAGCAAGGCAACAATCAGTCCCGAGGCAAATAGTGGAAAAAGAATGTTGAAGAATGCAATGGCGTACCCAAAGGGTGGGGGATGCACCAGATACAGCTCCATGTTGTATAGCCGGTGCCACGGAAAGTTCCTGGCGATGGAAAGATAATTGCATGTGTCCCCGCCCAAAGTGATATACTCGAAGCGGGAAAAAGTTCTAACAACTATAAAAAGCGCAAAGATCGCCAAAACATAGCAGTTTGACGCTAAATATTCAGAAATCCTTCTATAAAAACCGGAATGACGCACGATCTATCCTATGTTCCCGCTTTTTTGCAGACCAATGCAGACAATAGTATTGAAAAAAAACAATTTCAAAGCAGATTAGAGATTTCCCGTCAAGGAATTAAAAGAAATTGAAATGAGACTGTAAAATTGCCATGACAATGACGAGCAACGGTTTTGAAAACAAAAAAATTCTTTTAAGGGCTTACGGCAATTCCGTCCAGGGGATGGGGCATATTGCGCGATCCTCCTGTCTCGCTGAAGCGCTTGCCTCCAGAGGCGCAAACAGTTTCTTCCTTCTCAAGAAAAGCGAATCCGAATCCAGAAACTACCTCGAATCCCGCCATGTGTCGGACAACCATATTCTCGATTACGAAGCAGATCTCTCTCAATTTTCAGCTCTTATCTATGATGCGCCAAATCCTGACAGATCATTGGCAGGCAGATTCAAGCTCGGGAATCCTGATTCTCTCCTGCTTGCTCTGGACTGCGACGATTCTTCAGACGAGAATTTCGATATATTCCTCTACCTCTTCGAGCATACCCGCATCCTGCCTGGAAAAAAACTCAACAGGCATTCGAAATTCGTATGCGACCTTAATTTCGCCCTCATCCGTAGCGATTTTTTCCCATTCCGACCCGCGGGACCTTCCGCAAACAAGGAAATTTCCAGAGTACTTGTCAGCTTTGGCGGCGCAGACCCGAAAATATACAGTCTTCTAGTTCCTCAAATCGCGGAGAGATTTCCAGATATCCGCTTCGAAATCGTTGCAGGACATGCCTTTTCACATGAAACCGAGCTGGGAAAAGCAGTCTCCATACACAAATCGAGGGGGGCGAAGGTTTTTCTTCTAAAAACCCTTCCATCCCTGGCACCTGCGATTTCTGCATCTGACCTCGTGATCTGCGGCGGCGGTGGAACCATGCTCGAATCAATATATCTCGGGTGTCCCGCCATTGTCATTACACAGAGCGCAGACGAATTGAGCTTCGCCTCCTCCGTATCATCAAAGGGGGCATGTGCTCTCTCGGAATCTCCCGACACGGAAAAGATCATTGAACTTTTTGAGAAATTGAAAAGATGCGAAGTTCGCAGTAAGATTTCATCACTTGCTTTAAGTGTCCTCGACGGGAAAGGGGCAGATAGGATTGCCGGGATCATTTTGGAGAATTTGCCAGCGCATTGAAAGCGGCATAAAATAGGCGATGGAGAAAAATGCGAGCAGAAAAAGAAAATAGAATTTTGAAGAATTTGCCAGCCTTCATCCCGCTTTTCCTGCTCCTGGCTATTCCGCTGGCATTTCGCCAGACTTCACCTGGCTGGCAGTCCGCAGGAAAGGACAGCGACAGGCTCACGATTGTCACACCCCATTCCGAAATGATCAAATCCGAATTCGAGGCGGCATTCAAAAAATATTACAGCTCCAAATTCAAGCGTGACATCGTTTTTGACTGGCGCAATCCCGGTGGGACATCCGACATAATCCGCTACATAAACGACCGCTACGAAGCCGCATTCCGGCAAAGATGGGAGTCCCAGTCCGGAAATCCTCCCTGGAGCGCAGGCATCGCCTCCGCATTCACAGACGCCAAGCTCGACCGCAATCCGCCTGCCGATACGCCGCCAGAGTCTATCCGGGCAAGAAAGCAATTTCTCGAATCAGATATTGGCATAGGCATTGACATCTTTTTTGGCGGCGGAGCCTACGATCACACAAGCAACGCAAAGAAAGGCTATTCGATTGACGCTGGCTTGGAGCGCATCCATCCGGACTGGTTCAGCGACGGCGTCATCCCGAAGGAATTCAGCGGAGAAACGCTATACGACTCATCCGGGAGATTCTACGGCACCTGTCTTTCCTCCTTTGGAATCTGCTACAACATAGATCGGATAAAGGAAAATCCAGAGCTCACCCCTCCGCAAAATTGGGCCGATTTGGGCGAAGCGCGCTTCTTCGCGAAAATCGCAGTGGCCGATCCTAGCAAGTCGGGCTCCATAAACAAATGTTTTGAAATGCTTATTCAGGAGCAAATGGATTTGGCGGAACGCGAAAAACTTGGCGATCCGGTCGCAAGAGGCTGGAACAATGGCATCAACCTCATCAAGAGAATCGTCGCAAACTCAAGATATCTCACGGACTCGGCTGGAAAAATTCCGATTGATGTCGCCTCCGGAGACACCGTCGCAGGTCTCTGCATTGACTTCTATGGCAGGACTCAGGCGGAATGGACGCGCGAAGAGTCCGGAGTAGAACGACTCGCATATGTCGCGCCCAGGAACGGTAGCTCGGTCTCCCCAGATCCCATCCAAATCTTGAGAGGAGCTCCAAATTTTGAAACCGCCCGGACCTTCGTAGAATTTGTGCTTTCCCCTGATGGACAAAGACTTTGGAACTACCGTGCTGGAAGTCCCGGCGGTCCGATCCGATATGCCCTGCGCCGCCCGCCTATCAGGAAAGACATGTACACGGATGCAGATCGGAAATTCATGTCGGATCCGGACTACAACCCGTACAAGGCTTCATCCGATTTCAAATACCGCCCAGAACGCACCGCGCAGTACTTCAATCTCATCAGAGTCCTGGTGAAGTGCGTTGCAATTGACGCCCATCAGGAGCTTTCCCGCGCCTGGAAGGCGATAATTGACGCGGGCGGACCCGATGCTGTTCCAGAAGCGATGAAGAAATTCAACGAGCTTCCTTTCCAATTTTCTGACGCGTCCAAGGCATCAGCGACAATCAGCCAGAGCAAGGGAGAAAAAGTATTGGATGCCATAAGACTGCGGCGCGAGTGGACAGATTTCGCAAGGAATGCCTGCATCTCAGCCGAATCACTGGCAAAGGAGGGCAAATGAACTGGCCGAAAAGAACAGTACTCCTTCTGATGCTGGCATTCTTTGGGGCATTTTTAATTTTCCCTGTCGCCCTGACCCTCTATCAGGGCCTCTCCCCAAAAATCCTATTCGAAGTCTTCAAAAACAGAATCTATGTCGAAGGATTCGCACTTTCGATTGGAATCGCCATTGTTACGACGGCAATCGTGTTTCTGATCGCGACTCCGCTCGCAGTCCTGAACAGCAAATTTGATTTTCCGTGCAAAAAGATTTTCGCATCAATGATACTGCTTCCAATGATTCTGCCTCCATTCGTAGGAGCGATAGGCTTCCAGCATCTGCTCGGTCACTACGGCGTGATAAACACTATGCTATCGTCTCTGGGACTGCCCCGCTTCGACTGGCTTTCTGGAGGAGGGAGATTCTGGGCGGTCTGTCTGATCGAGGCACTGCATCTCTATCCGATTCTTTATCTCAATCTGTCCGCGGCACTCGCAAACATGGATCCGGCAATGGATGAAGCGGCAAGGAACCTGGGAACTGGAAGCGGGCGCAGATTCTTCAGAATTACTTTGCCCCTGATCAAGCCTGGAATCCTTGCAGGCGGCAGTATCGTCCTCATATGGAGCTTCACAGAACTTGGTACTCCGCTGATGCTCGGGTACAACCGTGTCGCCAGCGTTCAAATCTTCAACGGCATAACCGAGCTGGAAAGCAATCCAATCCCATACTCTCTTGTCGCCGTGATGCTCGCAATCTCTTCAGTCCTCTACCTGATCTCAAAATTCGCAGTCGGAGACTCTCCGTCCGCTTCCGCAGCCAAGGGAATGTCGGTTGTTTCGCCGCGCCGCCTCGCAGGATGGAGCTCCATCCTGGCCTTCGCTTTCACCGCCGCAATACTCTTCCTCTCAATACTTCCCCATCTGTGCCTGGCAGTTTCGGCGTTTTCAAAAGACTGGTGCGGAAGCATATTGCCAGAATCCTTCTCTCTCGAACATTTCAGGCACGCCCTTTCAGATCCGATAGTGGTTCCAAGCATTGTCAACAGCCTGAAATACTCCTCGATCGCCATGTGCGTAGCAGTCCTGATCGGCCTGGCTTGCGCCCTGCTCATTGTCCGATGGAGATCTCCATTTTCCCCTTTTCTCGACGCCCTCGCAATGCTTCCGCTTGCAATTCCCGGCATAGTCCTGGCATTCGGATATCTGAGCATATCTGTCAGATTCGAATGGGCTAAAACATTTTTCAACCCTGTGAACGATCCGACAATCCTTCTTGCTGTCGCATACGCCGTCCGCCGCGTCCCCTATGTAGTCAGATCTGCATGCGCAGGACTTCAGCAGACTCCACAGGAACTCGAGGATGCCGCAAGAAATCTAGGCGCCGCTCCGTTGCGCGTCCTAATGAAAGTGACAGTTCCTCTCATCTTTGCAAATCTCATCGTCGGCGCCCTTTTCGCGTTCTCATTTTCCATGCTGGAAGTCTCGGACTCCCTAATTTTAGCTCAGAAAACGGAATTTTACCCGATCACGAAGGCAATCTTTGAACTCTCCCAAATACTTGGCGAAGGTCCGTATCTCGCTTCGGCGTTCGGTGTCTGGGCCATGCTATTCCTGGCATCGGCTCTCATGGCGGCGTCGGCAATGCTCGGAAAACAGATGGGCGCGCTATTCAGAGCATGAACCTGCCAGACGCAGAAGCCAGGGATGTAGTATGTATTAAGAAAGGTCAGAAGCCTGAAGCTCCGTGATTTTTTGCTGGTGCTTTTTTGTTTTTTTCAGACCAGTGGCGACCTACAGACATATAGGGCAAGTGAAAAGACATTTGCAGATTAGATTGCTGTATTTTTTGCTTTCGCTCGGAAAAATGGGAGGAAGACGTTGTTGTCTATCCGCATTCATAAGCGTCATATGCGGGTGCCCCCCATAGCTATCAACTTAAGGCATAATAGTCTTATTATTAGATAATTACGGAC
>DYRX01000247.1 GCA_020718525.1 Victivallis vadensis | reverse complement strand
ATAATCCGAGCTTAATTGCGCAGGTGTTCCGAGACACCTGCAACAAATCAAAGGGAGAGGTCGCGATGAAGATTTTCTTTAAGCTTTCGTCTGCCGTCGTCCATGTTCTGCCTCTGTTTGCTTTGGCCTTCAATGCAATTGCCATTGACGAAGTCAAAATACTTTTCAGCGGATATTCAACATATCACATAAGCTACGACTGCACACGGGAGCCCTCCGGCAGTCCTTTCGTGTCAAGTGAAGAACTTGAGCTTCTCGTCAATGACGGCAAGGGCAACGAGAGCATTCTCGAATCCGGCTCACTCACGCTGACCGGGGAGAGGGAAGTCCCGATAAGCAGTCCTGGCAATTCAGTCGCTTTCAAAATGCGGCTCAAGATTATTGATACAAATGGAAATACCACGTATGAATCAATTTGGGATGACTACGCCGTATCAAAGGAAATCAGGGGAAAACCCAAGTTCAATTGTCTCATCGAAGGATCTGACCCGGCAAGTCTCAATGAGCTGGATTTCGGAGGAGCGGCGATGGAAATTCCTGCTGGAGTTTCGGTCACAATCAAAAATGTCAAGGCAAACAACACAGATGGGACTCCCTGGCAGAACCCCGTATGGAAAACATATTTTGCACTGAATGACTCGGCGAATCTTGTAATAGAAAATTGCGAGTTCCTCGGCTTCGATGTCGAGGGGAAAGAGCTTGGCAAGGGCAGTCTCAAGCTCAACAACTGCGTATTCGCGGGCGTCACCTACGACACATATTGCTCGATGAAATCCCTTGACAGCGTCGAGGTGATCACCTGCCGATTCGACGGAAGCTCCAATTTCGGCGGTGCATGGAGCTCCACCGAGCAGATCGGCAGAATCACGGTTTCGGATTCCCTCTTTTTCTCAAAATACAGCAATCCGACCTTCAACGCGCTGAACTCGACGGACATATCTACGAGCGAATTCTTCAACAAGGAGCTTAACGTCGTTGCCCAGCCTTCTGCTCCTGTCAAGTTCAGCGACTGCGTTTTCAGAACCTACGTCCAGATTGACAACAAGATCGGCGCCGGAGCCATTGATTTCAGGAAATGCCACTTCTGGTCAGGCGATGGCATCCTCGTCTCTGGTTCGGCAAAGCCCACCGCCGATTCATGCTATTTCGGCTACGAAAAAGGTCTGCTGGCATCCGGCTACGGATGGCTGGGGATTAATGGCGCGAGCAGTACTCCGCTCACCGTGACAAATCTTCTTGGCACAAGCCAGGCTATGGACAAAATTTCGTCAAGAACTGAGCCACGTGCCTTTCCACAGATCTGGGTTGCGGAAAAAGTTATCGGCCAGAATATCCTGCTCCCGATTCCAACTTGGAGCAATGGCGCAGAGTATCTCATGAGAAAAGGCCGCGAGACAATGATCTCATTTGATGTCAGAACAAATGTCAAGAGCTTGGAGTCGCTGAAATTCCATATCGAATGGAACGGTGAAAAAATCTATCCGGTAAATCCTTCCCTCGTCGTTCGGCGGGACTACGGAATGTACGGAGACGATAGCAGTAAGACCGAGTCGCGCGAAAGACCCGATGAAAGAACTCTCAATTTTATTGTTCCGGCAGACAAGACCTATGTCGAAGCAGACACCCTCGTCAGGCTCTTCTGCGACACCACCGGCGTTACAGGCTACGACGGCGTTGGCTATGACAAGGAGGAGCCGAGCTACTTCTATGTGACCTTCAAGAATCCATTCGCAAGAAAGCTAAGAGTTGCAGTTCTTCCAATCAACATCATGGCGATTGGATACAAGCACTACATTGATCCTGGCAATCTTGCCGACGCTGTCCGCACGATACAGAATGACCTGACGCAGAAATGGCCGCTAAAGCCCGATGAGGAGCTGGAAGTCATCCGCCTGCCGGCATACAGTTTTTGGGGGGCGGTCTCGAGCGTCTGGGGAACTGGATTCAAGATGGGGCTCACATACGAGCTGGCAATGTCCTCTTATCTTGCAAATGCTCTTGTCAACAACAAGCCGATTGACAGATATGTCGCGATTGTTCCGGCCGGCTCGATAAAGGAGAAAGGGCTGAACGCCTCGGACTATCCCAGAATCTCGATAGTCCGCGAGGATGCCCTTTTTTCGTCAGTCCACGAGCTTGGCCATTCCATAGGGCTTTACGTGCAGGGTGCCGAACAATACGATTTGCCAAGCGGTCCCGACGCGGAGGGAAATCAAATCGAATACGATGCTGGCGCCTATGTCCACGGGCTCACCTGCTTCAAGCCAGATGCAGGCGCCCCACGCTCCCAGGGCATAATGAGAAGATACAGGCATATTCCAGTAAACAGATATGGAGTCCTCTTCGACTTCATGGGAATAGAAAGCGCACAGTGGACAGTCAAGTCCTCGCTTAAGAAAGTATATGAAGGCCTGGACAAACTGCTCGGGACAAATCCAAATCCACCAAAGCCGGTCCCAGCAGGATATAAAAGAGTCTTCTTCTCGGGGCTCTTGAAAAATTCAGCGATAGCGCCGGGAACTGTTTTCTGCAGGCATGCCGGCGAGCTCATCTGCGAAATTCGCGAAGGTGAGCAGAAGCTCAGCGCGACATTGATCGCCTGCGACGAGGCTGGGAAGGAAATACAGACCGCGGACTGCGTCTTCAGCGGACAGGCGTCAGAAAGCTGGCCCTGGTTCCAGACCTTCGACGTCAAAGAGGAATGCGCCAGATATGAACTCAGGGACGCCCAGGGAAAGGTCTTCTTTGACTCAGACAACCCGGGCGTCATGATCAGCAATGCATTTCAGGGGCCTCCGGCCGGTCCAATCCAGGGTGACACTGTCAAACTGAATTTCTCCGCCACGCCCTCCAAGTCTGGAAGACGCATCGCTTCCCGCGAGATGGCTTCCAGCCCTATCCTCCACCAGCTATACTGCTCCTATGACGGAGGAACGGACTGGCTCCCGATCGGCGGCGCCCAGTTCAATGACGGAGAACTTGAAGTGCAGACAGAGTCTCTAGTCTCCTCTGGCACAATCTCATTCAAGCTTGTCTCCGCAAACGGATTCACTCAGACGGAAAAGATCCTCGACGGCTACTCTCTCGGCAATCACGCTCCGTCTGTTTCCATAGCATCGCCGCAAAATGGAGCCTCAGCCCAGACAGGAATGGCGTGGACACTGTCTGCCACGGCTTTCGATGTCGAAGACGGGATTCCCGCCGAGATGACTTGGACCTCCTCTGTTGACGGAATTCTAGGAGCGGGCACCCTGCTTGAAGGGATAGTCCTGAGCGATGGAGTTCACACGCTCAGCTTCAGTGCCAAAGATTCGGCTGGTGCCTCAGGCGAAAAATCAGTCACTGTCACTGCCGGTCAAGCCGCGCCCGATCTCTCCATCGCTGAAAATGCTATCTCTTTCCATCTTCCAGGAACTGATCCGATTGCTGGGAATCCGGCATTTCCACAGATTGGCAAGGCAAACAAGCTCTTGCTGTCTGTCCGCAATCAGGGAATTGACTCCAACTGCAGTCTCAAGCTTTATGTGACGGCTCCCGGCGTGGCGGAGAGTCTCCTCTCCGAGGCGGCATTCGACCTGCCCCCATTCGCGGAATACAAGATCAGCGCCGAATATACCCCTCCGGCCAAGGGCGACTACAGCTTCAGGGCAAGCTTCGAAGCCAGCAATTTCATTGATCCTGACACATCCAACAACAGCAGAACATGGACGTTCTCAAACAATGCTCCCGTCGCAAGAGATGTGAACACCTTGCTCCTCGAAGCGGGCGCGTCCGAGATCATGCTCGACGCAGACGACGAGGACGGAGACGAACTCAGCTATTCGATCACGCAGGCGCCTGCAAACGGCACGGCTGTTCTCGACGGCGGCATTGTGACATACACTCCCTCTATTTCCCCGGGAATCAGCTCCGACACCTTCAAATACAAGGCGAATGACGGAAGCCTTGACTCGAACGAGGGAACGATATCGATTGAATTTCAATTTGATCTTCCAGACACGGTGCAAATGAGCATGGCTGTCGCCCCGGCGAACGGAGGAAGCACAAGTCCTTCTGCTGGAACGACTAAGACCGTGAATGCAGGAGACGCCCAGAATATTTCCGCAAACCCTGCAAAAGACTTCAGCTTTGCCAAATGGATTTCGACCCCGGATGGCACGGCAGTCTTTGCAAATGCGAATTCCGCAAGCACCACTGCCACGCTCTACGGCGACACGACAATTACCGCGACTTTTACCTCCAACGCGGAGCAGTTCAATCTGACCGTGGCAGTTTCTCCGCTTGGATCAGGAACGACCAGCCCTGCAGTCGGAACCCATCCGGTCAATGCGGGCGTCGTCCAGAATATCAGCACCACTGCAAACGCCGGATACGCCTTTGCAAACTGGACTGCCGATGCTAACGCAGTTTTGGGCGATGCGAATTCAGAAAAGACAACAGTAACGATTTCCGGCAACTCGACGCTGACTGCGAATTTCACAAAGATCGGTCTCATCACCGCGACTTCCCCCAATGGCGGCGAACAGTGGCCATGCGGCTCGACAAAGACGATAAGTTGGACTCTTGACGACGTGGATACCAGTCTCAAAGTCGAACTGCTGAAGCAGGGCGTGTCTGTTCTCACCATCAGCGAAACTGCAAGCGGCGGAACTCTCGACTGGCAAATCCCGGAAAAGACCGCACTGACGCCTGGCGCATTCTATAAAATACGCATATCCAAGCCTGGCACTCCAGTATCGGATGAAAGCGACGAATACTTTTCCATAACGGGAACAGACGCGTCCATTGTCGTCACTTCCCCCTTGGAAGGCGCCGCCTGGCTTCTGGGAAGCACGCATGATGTGACCTGGACAAGCACAGGAGACATCAGCTATCTGAACATCTATCTCTACCAGAATGGAGCGGAGATTGACTGGATCGGCATCATAGAATTCGACGACGGAATCTTTTCCTGGGAAATTCCTCCTGCAGGCGAAGCGGGCAGTCCCATAAAGCCCGGGACCGGATTCTACATCAAAGTCCTTAGCGGCGATGACTACACCGTCTCCGGTGCCAGCGGAAAATTTTCAATCATAGAGTCTGCCACTGCCGAACTTTCCATTTCGTCCGTTCCAGAAGACGGGGGAGACACCGATCCTGTCTCTGGAACTGTCACCGTTGCACAGGGCGTGCCGCAAGGCATCAGCGCCGACCCTGCGCCCGGATTCACCTTCATGAGATGGCAGTCGTCTTCCCCAAATGCGAAATTCGCAAATCCCCTTTCCTCCGACACCACGGTTACTTTGACTGGCGATGCGGAGATCTTTGCCATTTTCTCCGAGGATCAATACGGTGTGATTTTCGACGCGGAAAAGACCAAGCTGAAAATCCAAATTGATGACTCGTCCGAATTGAAGGACAAAATCTCCGTCACGAAGGGAACTATTCCTGCAGGACTTGAAAAGCCCGATGAAAACTCTGTCATAGCGATTTATTTCGACGACTTCTCCCTCGACATTGAAGGAGAATGCAAATCATCCGACACAAAGACGAGCTACAAAGGTCAGGACGCAGACAAGAGCAATAAGTTCAGCCTCATTTTTGATTTCAAAAAAATGGAGTGGAGCTTCATTCTTTCAAAGGCGAATATAAAGGGACTGATTGACAATTTCGACGGAATTGACGTTGCCCTTGACATTGACGGAGAACTGCTATCCCAGAATATAGACGCGGACGAGCAGGTGTCCTGGAGCTTTTCGAACAAAGACGGAAGCAACCCAGTGTCACCGCTGGATCCGGACGGGATGGAATGGAGCGGCTTCGACATCGCCGATCTAAAAGGCAAAATGCTCACAGACAAAGATGGGAAAGACGCATTGTCTGTGTCCAAGGCATTCTGCGACTCCATTGACATTGATCCGGATAACGATGCCGTCCTGATTCTCATTGACGATGCGGAGTATGATCTTGCCGACTTCGATCCCGCCACCTGGACTGTGACACCGGACTTCATGAAGCATTCCATCAAAGCCAAAATGGGCAATACAAGGAACTTGGCGCTTGTCATGGACTTCACGAAAAATCCAGGTGTTTGGAAGCTGAAGCTCACAGGATGCGATTTCGAAGATCTCCTCGACGGTCAAGACGGTCTCGATCTCCGTATAATGATCGGTGAATACGAGGGCGCCGTGAGAGTCCCTGTCTTCCAGAAAAGAAGCTTCGTCTTTCCCAAAAAGGAAGACTGATTGTAAATATTGAATACTGAATTTCAATAATGAATATTGAGCGGAAGAAAGCTGGAAAGTCCTTCCCCTGAAGTGCAAAATGCTAACGGTTTACAGTTTAACTGTTTATGGTCAGAGGCAGAAAAGGATTTTTAACCACAGATGTACACTGATGAACACTGATTTTTTGTAACCGTTAAGCTGGGTGTTTAGGCCATCTTGCAGAATGAAGTAAGGCTCTTTCGCCGAAAGAGCCTCGTGCCATTTTCGGCGAAAGTGG